>PXDE01000241.1 GCA_003566475.1 PVC group bacterium
CCGTTCGGCCAGAGCCATCCCCCGCCGGTGTGGGCCATGCGCGGGGTGGTGCCGCTGGGCGGGCCGCGGACGGTGGGCCAGCACCACCTCAAGCTCCGCATCGCCTCCGAGCAAGGCGGCCCCGCGCTCGACGCCATCGGGTGGCGCATGGCGGGGATCGAGCTTCCGGACGGGCCCATGGATGTCGCGTTCGAGCTCGACCGCAACACCTTCCGCGGGGAGACCTCGGTCCAGCTCGTGCTGAAGGACCTGCGGCCCACCGAGTGAGGCGCGGTCAGTCCGGCAACGCGCAGGCGTCGGCGACCCCGAACCAGCGGTAGCGGTAGCGGGCGATCAGGCGGTAGCCGGCATCGCGCAGAGGCCGGGGCACGATCCACCAGGCGGCCAGCAGATTCCAGGGGAACCGGAACCCGCAGGCGATGCGCACGGCGGCGGCGGAGCGATCGAAGACCCGGCCGTCCGGACGCACCAGCAGCACCGAACCCGGCCGGGTCTCGGCCCGGCCCGTCCCAGGCTCGGCAACCCCCTTCGCCAGTTCCCGTCCCCGGGGCGATTGCAGGGCCGCGTACCGATACCGGCCGTCCCGGGCATGCCTCCGGATGAACCGGATGGAATGGGCGCACAGCCCGCAGTCGCCGTCGTAGAGGATCCAGGACGTCATGGCGCGGAATCCGGGGGCGGAGGGGGCGGGGATCCGGGCGCGGGGGCCAGCCAGACCTTGCCGTTCGTGAAGTCGAGGGTGAGGATGAACCGCGACAGAAACCGCGTTCCCAGCAGGGGGCCGATGGACTCCAGCGCCTCCAGCCGCAAGGTGGAGACATCGACCGGGAGCCCGTGGGCCTGGATCCGCCCCGCGACCAGGTTCGCGGGCCCGGTCCGCACGCTCGACTTCCGTCCGCTGATGCTGGACTTGGGGATCACCGGCAGGCCCGGCGCGTCGGGATCGTAGCCCAGTTCCCGGGCCAGCGCCGGGGGCAGCCAGATGGCGAAGTTCCCGCCGGTGTCCAGGGATGCCTCGACGTCCCCGCCGGGCTCGATCCGGGCCTGGATGGTGGCCCGACGGTCGGGCCGGGCCACCATGTCGAACCCGACCGGCCGGGGGCGGCGGGGCGGCTGGAACGGCTGGTCGGTGCTGAAGGTCACCGTCTGAGTGGTCCAGTTGAACTGCACCCAGGAGAACCGCGCCAGCAGGTCGTACCCCAGAAGGGCCTGGGCGCCCAGCCCCTCCACACTGGCCAGCATGGACAGGCCCTGGCGGTCGTTGAGCACCCCCAGCGGCACGTTGCGCGCGGTGAGATCCCCCACCCGGACCGACTCCGCGATGGACAGGATCTGCTCGGTCTGGCCCCCGAATCCCAACGCGGGCAGGATGCGGGGCGGAATCCCCAGCGGAACCACCCCGGCCTTCCGGGCCGTGGGCAGGTCGATGAGGGTGGTGTGGGCCCCCGTGTCCACCACCGCCAGCACCTCGTGGCCGTTGATGGACATGGCCACCACCGGGTGCTGGGGCGATCCCGCCTCGGTGAGCATCGGCACCTCGATCCGTTCCGCGAACGAGGTCAGGAAGAGATCGTTGGCGGCGACGGCGCCCGCCCGGGTGGAGCGGATGCCGAACGCCGACGGATGCCGGGCGGTGTCCAGGTAGGCCTGGATCTGGCGTCTCGGGTAGGGCCGGGGCCGCCCCGCCTGATGAGGCAGCAGCGTGGCGCACCCGGTCCCGAGAAAGACCAGGGCCAGAACCGGAAGGTGGAGACGTCGGTGGGGTGGGGGAAGATACATGCTGGCCATTATACCACAGGGAGCGGCCATTCACCCGGTAGGCCCCGGCGCTGGACCGCTGGGCTCAGCCGGATGAGGGGAGAGACGGCTGGCGCGATCCGACTTCGCCAAGGCGCTACGTCGGACTAGTCACGGGATTCGGGATACGCGTTACGGGATGCGGGATTTGCGGAAACCGAAGATTGACCCTACTACGCTCCGCAACGGAGCTGCGTAGGGCAAATTGACGAAGAGAAGCCGCTGCCAGGCGGCACCCCGTGGCCCGGAGTTCCAGCCCGGAGCCGAGCGAGGTTTGCTCCCGACCCGGCCATGATGAGTGCTTCCTCCAGCCATGGTCGTTCCAGGATCCTGCCTCGCGCGGGCACGCGCTGCCTGCCCGCCCTCTCCCGCCCTGCGGGATCGGGAGCAGGCGGGGAAGCGCCGTGCCACGTCGGATACATCCTGTTGCCGAGCAGCGGATGGTGGGGATCGGCGAGTAGCGGTGTCTCAGTGCAGGTAGGGTGAAATAGGTGGCTACGATCGTAGCAGGTTAAATCACACGATGGTGGTGGCCGTCGCCAGGCAGGTCGTTGAATCACGGGGGTATGCAGGGGCGCATGGAGATAAGCGCCCACGATCGTAGGCAGCTAAAGCACGTACCCTGGATGGAGATAGATGGCTACGATCGTAGATGGCTAAGGCAAATGTGGGGGTCCGTGCGGGTGGGGCGTGCCCCCCATGCGCGTGGACGGTGGGGGGGCGGAGGGGGGATCCCCCTGCGGGGCGTCAGCTCTTGAAGTCGCGGGTGGAGAACCGGGCGGCGCCTATGGCGACGCAGGTTAGGCTGACCGCCGCCACCATGACCAGGGACCGGCCGATGTCCCACCAGGCCGGGGCCTCCTGGAAGCTGCGGATCCAGGCGGCGGTGTGATGGGTGATGAACCACGGCCGGTAGTCGGCGAAGTAGGGGACGTTGCGGAGCACCATGTCCAGGAACAGGACGGACAGGGTGAGTACGGTGGCGGCGGCGGGTTTGATCCGGAAGCACGAGAACATGAAGGCAATGGCGGTGATGACCTGGGTGGACACCGCCATCAGCCCGATGCCGATGACATACCGGGCCAAACCGGGCCCGGGGTCGTAGGCCACGAACAGCCCCTCCTCGGGGATGAGCACGAACAGCCCGCCCAGCCGGCCGAAGCGGAGGGTGCACACGGCCAGGCTCGACGCCCCCAGGAAGACCACCAGCAGCAGGTTGTAGGCGGCGCAGGCGGCCGCCTTCACCCCGGCCACCCGCACCCGCGACACCGGGCGGGCCAGCACCAGGCGCAGCGTCCCTTCCTCCTCCTCCTTGGCCACGACGTCCCCCCCGACCAGTGCCAGGTACAGTCCCCCGAGCAGGAAGAAACTCAGGCTGACCACGACCAGGGCCAGGGTCAGGCCGGCGTAGTAGTCCTCGAACCCGTAGCCTCCCCGCTCCAGGAGCCGGGCGAAGGACCGCCGAGCCCGGGGGGTCTGGAGCAGGATCAGCACCATGGCCTGGAGCACCAGAAAGGCCCCGAACCCGATCCAGGTGCGCCGCCGGGCGAACATCCGCCGGAGCTCCCATCCGACCTGGCGGGGCAGGTTCATTCGCCGCCATCCGGTTCCGCGGAGAGGGCGAGATAGAAGGATTCGAGGGTGGGCTCCGGTTCGTGGAGTTCCATCACCCGGATCCGGTCCTTCACCAGCACCTCCGCGAGGTCGGCGGAATCCACCTGGGGCCGGAGAGTGATCAGCCCATCCGGGCCGACTCCGGGTTCGATGAGGTCCATGGCCTCGAGGAGGGCGAGCGCCCGGTCGATGGGGGCGGCGATCAGGCGGATCCGGGTGGCCTGCCCGCCGGCCGCCCGCCAGTCGCCCTGGAACACCATGCGGCCCTGCCGCATCACCACCAGGTCGGTGCACAGGGCCTGGACCTCGGTGAGCAGATGCGAGGAGAGCAGGACGGTGAGGCCAAGGTCCCGGTGCAGGGAGCGGATCATCTCCCGCATCTCGTGGATGCCTTCGGGGTCGAGCCCGTCGCCGGGCTCGTCGAGGATCAGCACCTCGGGCCGGGGGAGCAGGGCCTGGGCCAGCGCGAGGCGCTGGCGCATGCCGTGCGAGTAGGCCCCGGCCCGGTCGTGGATGCGGTCGGCCAGCCCGACCCGTTCCGCCGCGTCGGCCATGTCCCGGCGCGACACCGGGCCGGACCAGGCGGTGAACGCCTGGAGGTTCTGCCAGCCGCTGAGGTAGCCATAGAACGCGGGGGCCTCGTAGATCGCCCCCACCCGGGCCAGGGCTCGGCGACGGTCGGCGAACACGTCGGCGCCCCCGATCCGGGCCGTCCCCCGGTCCGGAAACACCTGGCCCAGCAGCATGCCCAGAGCGGTGCTCTTGCCCGCCCCGTTATGGCCCAGCAGTCCCACCAGGCGGCCCCGCGGGATCCTCAGGGTCAGGTCCTCGACGGCGATCCGGTTCCCGAACCGCTTGTGGAGTCCCTCCAGTTCAATCATGGCAGCGAGTCCGAGAACCGGAGGTCGCGGCCCACGTGGCCGTCCACGTAGACGATGTTGACCCCGTCTCCTACGCCGGGATGAAAGGATTCCTTGTCCGCCACCAGGGGGATCCGGGAGGGCACCGACCCGCCGAGAACCGAGAACACCCCGTCCACGTTCTGGCCGTTGAGGGTGATGTTCCAGAAGTAGCTGGTTCCCGTGGTCCCCACGAGGTCGCGCCGGTCGGCCGGGCAGCCGTGGATGGCATGGTCGTCGGGCCAGCGGGTGTCGATCGCGGGCCGGGGGTCGCTCCGGTCGGGCCGGTTGTGGAGGGAGGGAAAGAAGCCGTCGTGGTCGTGGATGTGCCCCTGCATCCGAAGGCCGATCTGGCGCAGGTGGCTCATGCACAGGGCGGCCCGGGCCCGCCCGACGCCCCGGTTCACCACCGGGGTGAGAATGGCGGCCAGGATCAGAATGATTCCGATCACCACCAGGAGCTCGATGAGGGTGAAGGCCGCCCGGCCACGTTCCCGGACGCTCCGTGAGGGGGAGGCCTTCATCGCCGCCCCTGGACCATGGTTTGCAGGCGGAGGATCAGAGGTTCGAGGTCGAGCTTGGTCTCGGCCGAGGCCTCGGCGAAGTACTGGCGGAACCCTTCCTCCACGATCCGGCTCCGCGTGGCCTCGTCGAGGGGATCCCGCTCCCGGGCCAGCCCGCCGTCCCGCTCGGCCCGGTCCAGGTCCTGGAGAGCCCGGTCCACCATCCGCCGCCGCTCCTCGGGCGCCATGCGGTTGAACGCCTCCATCACCTGGCGCATGCCGGTGGAGAGGGTGAGATCGATGTAGCGGGCCCGCTCCTCGGGGGTCATGGCCAGGAACAGGTCGCGGGCGGCACCGTCCTGCCGGAAGGCCCGGCGCTCCTCGAACGACAGCCGGTTCACCCGGTCGGCTAGCCCTTCGACCACGGCCATCCGCCCCGCCGGGGCCTGGTCGGGCTCCAGCCGGTTCGCCGCCGCCCACGCCTCGACGCGGCCGGCGGTCATGCGCCGCCGTCCGGCGGTCACCGTCACCGCCGCCGCCACCGCCCACACGGCGGCCACAAACAGCGCCGTTCTCCACCACAACCGTTGACGCGGATTCACTTCACCATCATCCGTTGCGGCGCAGAGGGTGTCAAACCGGCTGATGCCTCCCATGGAAGGTGGTCAGATTTATTACCAGTTTCGGTTGAAATAGGTATAGACTGTGTCCATGTCGATCCCCGAAGGAGCCCGCACGACATGGACGAAACCCCAGCCAGCGACGGACCGGTCCCGTTCCTGACCCCCCGGCAGCGGGGGACAGTGGCGGCGGCGCTCACCTTGCTAAGCGCCCTGTTCATCGTGGCCATGCTGGTGTTGGGGCTGCGCGGGCTGGCCCGGTTCCTGGACCGGTTCTCGGCCGTGCTGCTTCCGCTGATGGTGGCGGGCATTCTGGCCACCATGCTCAAGCCCTGGCAGGTCTGGCTCGAGGAGAAGGGGAAACTCTCCCGCCCCGTCGCCCTCGTCGTGGTCTTTCTGAGCATCCTGCTTCCGCTGGGAGTGGCCCTGTATTTCGCCGGCGGGCTGCTGGTCCGGCAGGTCGGGGATCTGATCGCCGCCATCCCCGGCAGCGTGGACCGGCTCAGGGCCTGGCTGGAGGAGGCCTCGCCCCGGGCGGCCGAACTGTGGCAGGAACACGACCTGAACATCCGACTGCGGCAGGCCCTCGAAGAGCATGCGTCGGAGCTTCTGGGCCATCTGGTCACGGCGGGCGGCCTGGCCTACGCGGCCGGGGCCGGCCTGGTGAGCTTCCTGGTCCGGATGCTCGGCTGGGCCGTCCTCCCCATATATCTTGCATTCTTCCTCATCAGCCAGCCGGTGACCCGAGGTCGCGTCGAGGCCCTCCTGCCGTTCCTCAAGCCGTCCACCCGCAAGGACGTGATCTTCCTGGGCGAGGAGTTCTTCTCCATCCTCGTCGCCTTCTTCCGAGGCCAGATCGTGGTCGCGCTGATCCAGGGACTGATGTTCGCGATCGGATTCACCATGGCCGGACTCAACTTCGGCTTCCTCATCGGGCTCGCCCTAGGCCTGCTCAACATCGTGCCCTATCTGGGCAACATGGTGGGCCTGTCGGTGGCGCTGCCCATGGCCTGGTTCCAGGACGGCGGGGGCTTCGCCCTGCTGGCCTGGGTGCTGGCGGTGTTCGTGGCCGTGCAGCTTGTGGAGAGCTACCTGCTCACCCCGCGGATCATGGGCAAGCGCACCGGGCTCCACCCGCTGGCCATCATCGTATCGATCTTCTTCTGGGGCACCGCGCTCCGGGGCCTGGCCGGGATGATCCTGGCCATTCCGCTCACCGCGTTTCTGGTCACGGCCTGGCGCCTGGCCCGCACCAAGTACATCCGGGAGGTGCTGTGACCGCCCGCCTCGCCTCGCCCGTGACCGCCCTGCTCGACCGCGGCGTCGACATGCCCCACCCCGAATCGGTCTGGGTGGCGCCGGATGTGGATCCGGAGCGCATCGCGCCGGGGGTGGTCGTCCATCCCGGATGCCGACTGGCCGGGACCCGCCTGGCCGCCGGGCCGGGCTGCGTGATCGGCGAGGAGGCCCCGGCCACGGTGCGCGACTGCGTGCTGGCCCATGGGGTGGCCCTCAAGGGCGGGTTCTTCGAGGGGGCGGTGTTCCTCGACGGGGCCTCGATGGGCAGCGCCGCCCATGTCCGGCCGGGAACCCTGCTCGAGGAGCAGGCCAGCGGGGCTCACGCGGTGGGGTTCAAACAGACCATCCTGTTTCCGTTCGTCACCGCCGGGAGCCTGATCAACTTCTGCGACATCCTGATGGCCGGCGGCACCAGCCGGAAGAACCACAGCGAGGTGGGGTCGTCCTACATCCACTTCAACTTCACCCCCCAGCAGGACAAGGCCACCGCCTCTCTCCTGGGCGACGTGGCGGATGGGGTGTTTCTGGACCGGCCGCCCATCTTCCTGGGCGGGCAGGGGGGATTGGTCGGTCCCCGCCGACTCGCCTTCGGGACCGTGGTGCCGGCCGGCACCGTGCTTCGCCGCGACGTCCGCGAGCCGGGGATGCTCGCCCCGTCCGAGCCCCTGCGCCTCCCGGAGGCCGCGCCCTACGATCCTACCCGTGTACGCAGGCTCCAGGAGCGGGTCGAGGCCAACCTCGAATACCTGGCAAATCTCCGCGCCCTGCGGGCCTGGTACGATCAGGTCCGTCGGCCCCGCATGGAGCGCGACCCCTGGAGGAAGCTGGCCGTCGAGGCCGCGCAGGACCTGCTGGACGGGGCATGGGCCGAGCGGATGAAGCGGCTGGAGCACCTCGTGAAACTGGCGTCGGGGCAGGATCTGGCCGGGGCGGATGCCGACGTCCTGAGCGCCTGGCCGGAGGCGGCGCGGCGGATTCGAGAGCTTCCAGAGCCAGGAGCGGCCCCGGACACCCTGCTCGGGGCGAACCCGGAAGAGACGGATCCCGTCCGCTGGGTGCATGGCCTGGCCGAGAGCGTGCGAACCGCCGGGAGGGCGTGGCTCCGGGCGCTGGTGGCGGACGTCGGGTCGTAGCCGCCGGCGCCAGCCGGTGGACGGCCTGTTCGCCGGTGCCTGCGGATGATCTCGTTCCCGGCGGCCTCTCCGGTGTCCTCGCTTGCGCATCCACGCCCTCAGCGGGTGCGGCTACGGGGCCGACCGGCGAATCCTCACCGCCCGGGACCTCCGTCGGCTCCATTCCCGCCGGGCCCCATGGGGTCCATGTGGTCCCGGATCCAGGCGGCGAGAGCATCCTCCTGGAGGGAACCGGCGGAGAGGGTCATCACGACATGGTGGGTTTCGGCCTGGGTGACGGACAGGCCGTATCCGTTCAGACCCAGGAACACGATCACCGTGAGGAGGGCCAGGCGGCGGTTGCCGTCCTGGAAGGGGCGGGTGCGGCAGAGGGCGAACCCGTAGGCGGCGGCCAGGCGGGCCAGGTCCGACGCCGGCTCCTGGGTCCGCGCCTGCCGGGGCCAGGCCAGGGCGGCCTCGAGGGCATGGGGATCCCGAAGGCCGGGGCGGCCGCCATGCTCGCGGAGCAGGTCCAGATGAGCGGACTCGACCAGGAGGCGGGGAACCCACCGGGGACCGGACATGACCTACCTCGCCAGAGCCCGGAGGGCGTCCCGGTACTCCCGGGCCGCCCGCGTGGCATGGGAAAGGCCTTCGCCGACCTCGGGATCGTAGGGGGAGAGCAGAATGCCCCGGTCGGTCTCCACCGCCAGCACCCGGTCCCCGGCCCGCAGGTGAAGCCGATCCGCCATGTCCTTGGGCAACGTGGCGCTGATCGACCCGCCCGCCTTCCGCAATGTGAGCTCACGCAGCATATCGCGCCTCCATGCAACTACCACATTGTAGTATAGCACACCTGTGCTACTTTCAAAGCGCTCGTTTGGTGATCGGGTATATCGGGATTGTGGCGCGAAGCCTGGGCGGGACCGGCCGGATGTCCCCGGCCGGATGCCCCCGGCCGGATGCCCCCGGGCGGGGCGCCGACTCCGCGACGGTTCCCTCGCACCCGGTCGCGTGGCCGTCCTCGTCTCCTGCGCGTCCACGCCCTTGGCGGGCGCGGCTACGGGCCGGGCCGCGCCGCCCCGCCCCAGACAGAACAGGCTGCACATCGTGGCGCGTCGGTGGTAGAAGTTGAGGACATGGGCGCGGAGAGCGTCCGGAACCAGGGGAGACCATGGCGAGAATGTTTGGAACGGACGGGGTTCGAGGGGTGGCCAATATCGAGCCCATGACGGCGGAGACCGTCCTGCAGATCGGGCGGGCCACCGCCTACGTGTGCCGGGAGACGTCCACGGCCAAGCGGCCGCGGATCGTCATCGGCAAGGACACCCGGGTGAGCGGCTACATGCTGGAGAACGCGCTCACCGCCGGCATCTGCTCCATGGGGGTGGACGTGCTGCTGGTGGGGCCCATGCCCACCCCGGGGATCGCGTTCATCACCCAGAGCATGCGGGCCGACGCCGGGCTGGTGATCTCGGCCTCCCACAACCCCTATCAGGACAACGGGATCAAAATCTTCTCCCGGGAGGGCTACAAGCTGCCCGACGCCGAGGAGGACGAGATCGAGGAACTGGTGGTGTCGGGCCGGATCCGGGATCTCCGTCCCACCGCCCACGAGGTGGGCAAGGCCCGCCGGATCGACGACGCCATCGGGCGCTACATCGTGTTCGGCAAGGCGGTGATGCCCCCGGGCGAGGATCTGGAGGGCCTGAAGCTGGTTCTGGACTGCGCCAACGGGGCCACCTACAAGGTCGCGCCCATCATCTTCTCCGAGCTGGGGGCGGAGGTGATCCCCATCCACTGCGAGCCGGACGGCGTGAACATCAACGACCGCTGCGGGGCCACCGCGCCGGGGGATCTGGTGGAGACGGTGCGGCGCACGGGCGCCCATGCCGGCCTGGCCTTCGACGGCGACGGCGACCGGCTGATTGCGGTGGACGAGACCGGGGCCATCCTCACCGGCGACCATGTGCTGGCCATCTGCGCCTGGCTGTACCGCGAGGAGGGGCGGCTGGTGGACCACAAGGCGGTGACCACCGTGATGAGCAACTTCGCCCTGCGCAAGCTGTTCGAGGAGTGGGGGCTGGAGCACATCGAGTCGAAGGTGGGCGACCGCTACGTGCTGGAGGCCATGCGGACGAGCGGGGCGGTGCTGGGCGGCGAATCGTCGGGCCATCTCATCTTCCACGATCACCACACCACCGGGGACGGCATCATCAGCGCCTTGCAGCTCATGCGGGCGCTGCGGAAGAGCGGCGGCTCGCTGTCCGCGCTGTCGGCCATGCTCACCCTGGCCCCCCAGGTTCTCATCAACGTCGACGTGGCCCGGCGCGCGCCCCTGGAGGAGGTGGAGGCGATCCAGACCGCGATCCGGGGCGCGGAGGCGGAGCTCACCGGCCAGGGCCGGGTGCTCGTGCGGTATTCGGGTACCCAGCCCATGTGCCGGGTGATGGTGGAGGGACCGACCGAAGAGACCACCCGCCGGGTCGCCGAGGCCCTGGCCGAGGCGGTGAGGGCGGCCCTGGGATGAGGCGGGGGCGGGCGATTCTGCTGGCGGGGCTGGGCCTGGCAGCCGCCGCCGCCCGGGCCGAACCGGACGCCGACTGGGGGTTCC
>PXDE01000296.1 GCA_003566475.1 PVC group bacterium
CCGAGTTCTACATCCTCACGGCGGAGGCCGTCCGCGAGGTGGATCCGAAGGCGGAGATGATCCTCGGCGCGGTGACCGCCGGCGGCATGCGGCGGTATGTTCGGGACTGCCTGGAACACATTCGCGAGGCCGGGAAACTGAACCTGGTCGACTTGGTCAGCTACCATCCCTACTCGACCAATCCGGACGCGATCAACGGCCAGGTCGAGCGTATGCGTCAGCAGGTGCATGCCATCGATCCGCGGCTGCGGCTGCTTCAGGGCGAGAATGGCGCCCCCTCCCGCCGGCAGAACCGCTTCGCCCTCCGGAACCTGGACTGGTGCGAGACCTCGCAGGCCAAATGGACGCTCCGCCGCATGCTCGGGGATTGGGGCCACGGGCATGATTCGTCCATCTTCTCGATCATGGAGATGGCCTACGGGCCGGATCGCCACACCGACGACGCCGAGCGCAACACCAAGGGCCTGCTGGCCCTCCCGGGCGATGACCTGCGGCAGCCTCTGGAGGATCACGAGAAGACGGTGGCTCGGGTGAAGCCGGCCTACCACGCCATGCAGCATGTCACCGCCATCTTCGACGACCGTTTGCAGCCCACCCGCGCCCTGAACCTGCGCCACGAGGGGCGGGGGCGGGTCGCCGCCTACGGCTTCCGCGGTCCGCGGGGGCAGGCGGTGGCCACCTGGCGGGCGGACGACCGCGACCTGCCCTGGAGCGACCGCCTCGACGCGGACACGCCCCGGGTCGCGCTCACCATCTCCCCGGTCTCCTTCACCGATCCGGTCCTGGTGGATCTGCTCTCCGGCGTCGTATGGGAGATCCCGGCCGAGGCATGGCGGGCCGACGGCGAATCCGCCACCTTCGACCGTCTGCCTCTGTACGACAGCCCGCTGGTCATCATCGAGCGCGGGCTGGTGCCCATGCGGGAAGGCACGCAGCGCGATGGAGCGCACGCCGAACGGATCGCTCCGGCGGTGGAGCGCGAGATCGCCGCCGGCCTGTTTCCCGGCGCCGTGGTGCTGGTGGGCACGGCCGACGAGATCCTGTACCACGAGGCGTTCGGGCGGGCCCAGGTGCGCCCGCAGGAGGCGCCCATGCGCCGCGACTCCCTGTTCGACGTGGCCAGCATCACCAAAGCGGTGGCGACCGCCACCGCCGTCGGCATCTGTGTTGACCGGGGCCTCATCGATCCTGACGCGCCCATGACCACCTACCTGACCGATCATCGCGGGCGCAGGGCGGATCGCATCACCCTGCGCAGTCTCGCCGCCCACGTGTCCGGCTTCCACAGCCAGCCGGCGGCCAGCCTCGAGGGGCGACTTCGGGGCGACGCTGTCTTCGAACACATGCTGACCCGTTCCCCCCGGTGGCCGACCGACACCCGCTACCGCTATGCCTGCATCAACTCGATCTACCTCTCCATGATCGTGGAGCGCGTCACCGGCGAGGACTTCGAGGCGTTCTGCCGCCGGAACATTTTCGAGCCGTTGCGGATGCGCGAGGCGACCTTCAATCGGATCGAACCGTCGCCAAGGGCGGTCGGAACCAACCACCCCGGACTGGGCATGAACCACAATCGCGTCGGCCCCGATGCCGGCCGGGCCGTCGGCAACGCCGGCCTGTTCACCACGGCGGAGGAACTGGCGAACTTCTGCCAGATGATGCTGGGCCAGGGCGAATGGAAGGGACGGCGCGTCCTGTCTGCGGAAGTGATCCGGGACTTCACCTCCGCCTACCGGCCGGACCGCTTCGGCGCCCGGGGATTTCTATGGGAGGTCGATGCCGAGGCGGACCACCGCCCGACCCGTATGGGGCCGGGTGCGTACGGGCATGGAGGCAACACGGGGACTTCGCTCTGGATCGACCCGGAGGCAGGAATCTTCACCCTGGTCCTTACCAACCGTAGCCACCCGGATCGCCCGCCCCATGGGTCGGAACGCCAGAAGGAGCAGTACCGGGCGCGGGCCCGGATCGCCGACGCGGCCCTGAATGCCCTGAGCCTATATCCACCGGACACCATCATCGGAAGTCGCACTGCGGCCCTCCCTCCTCGCCCATGACCCCCATCCCCGATCCTCCTTCCCCCGCCCGAACGGCGCCGCCCCCCAACATCCTCCTCATCCTGATCGACGACCTGGGCTGGCGGGATCTGTCCTGCATGGGGAGCACGTTCTACGAGACGCCGAACATCGACCGGATCGCCCACGAGGGCGTCCGGTTCACCGACGCCTACGCGGCCTGCCCGGTGTGCTCGCCGACCCGGGCCAGCCTGCTCACGGGGAAGTACCCGGCCCGGCTGGGGCTGACCCACTTCATCGGGAGAGCGCCCGAACACTGCCAGCCCGGCTCGGAGCGCGGGCGGATGCTGTCCGCGCCCTACATCCCCTTCCTGCCCACCACCGAGGTCAGCCTGGCCGCCGCCCTGCGCGAGGCGGGCTACGCCACCTGGCATGTGGGCAAATGGCATCTGGGTGGCGAGGACTATTGGCCGGAACGGCACGGGTTCGAGGTGAACGTCGGCGGCTGCAGCATGGGGTCGCCCCGTACCTACTTCGCGCCCTGGGTCATCCCCACTCTCGATGCGAAGCCGGGCGACGACTACCTCACCGACCGGCTGGGGGACGAGGCGGCGGACCTGATCCGGAGCCATGACCGGTCAAGGCCGTTCTTCCTGAACCTCTGGTTCTACCAGGTCCACACGCCCCTGCAGGCCAGGCCCGAGAAGATCGCCAAGTACGAGGCCAAAGCGAAGGCACTGGGGCTCGATCCCGGGGCGGCCCTGGTCGAAGGGGAGCCCTTCCCCTGCGAGCACAAGAAGGATCAGCGCGTGGTTCGCCGCACCGTCCAGTCGCATCCCACCTACGCGGCCATGATCGAGCATCTGGACGAGAACGTGGGCAAGGTGCTCGACGCGCTGGAGGAGACGGGTCAGGCCGATAACACGCTGGTGGTCTTCACCTCCGACAACGGCGGGCTCAGCACGTCCGAGGGCTCGCCCACCTGCAACGCCCCCCTGGCCGAGGGCAAGGGCTGGATGTACGACGGCGGCTGCCGCGAACCGCTGCTGGCCCGCTGGCCGGGGGTGATTCCAGCCGGGACCACCTCCGGCGCGGTGGTGACCAGTCCCGACTTCTTTCCCACCGTCCTCGAGGCCTGCGGCCTGCCCCCGCGGCCGGAGCAGCACGAGGACGGGATGAGCTTCCTGCCCTGCCTGCACGACCCGGACCGCGATCATGACCGGGGTCCCATTTTCTGGCACTTCCCACACTACGGGAACCAGGGTGGCGAGCCCGGCTGCTCGATCCGGGACGGAGACTGGAAGCTTATCGAGTTCTTCGGCGGACCGGTGCGGCTCTACAACCTCGCCGAAGACATCGGCGAGACCCGCGACCTCTCCGAAGCCGAGCCCGAGCGGGCGGAGCGCCTGCTGGCCCGGCTCCACGCCTGGCAGCACGAGGTCGGCGCCATCCTCCCCCAGCCCAATCCGGACTGGAAGCCATGGGGCGACCCGGAGATCGACCCGACGGCATGAGTGGCATCTCCGGCGCCCTTCATCTATAGTGCCGCCATGAGCACGCCCCCCCCACCCTCCCCTCCGGGCTCCCCGATGCCCGCCTCCGCCCTGCTCGACCTCTACTACCTTCAGATCCGCTCCTTCCTGGTCGAGGCGGCGGCCGGGCTGGACCGGATCCAGAACGCCCCCGGAGGCGCGGAGGCGGTTCGCGATCCCCGCTTCCAGGCCCTCCGGGCCGCCGCCGCCACCGCCACCCGGGAGGAGACCGGGCGCGTGGAGACTATCCTCAACGACCTTTCGGTGGACTAGCCATGCGCGTCATCGAACCCCACATCCACATGGTGTCCCGGACCACCGACGACTACGCCCGCATGGCCCGCATGGGCGTGGTGGCCTGCGCCGAACCTGCCTTCTGGGCCGGCTACGACCGCCTGTCGCCCGAGGCCTTCCGCGACTACTTCCACCACATCTCGGCCTTCGAGCCCACCCGGGCCGCCCAGCACCTCATCGACCACTACTGCTGGATCTGCATCAATCCCAAGGAGGCGGAGGACGTCGCCTTCTCGCGGGAGGTCATCGCCTTCATCCCCGAGTTCCTGGACCGCCCCAACGTGCTCGGCATCGGGGAGATCGGACTCAACAAGAACACCCGGAACGAGATGACCATCTTCGAGGAGCAGGTCGAGCTGGCCCTGAAGCACGGGCAGCTCATCCTGATCCACACCCCCCACCTCGACGACAAGCTCAAGGGGGTCCGGATGATGGTCGACTACCTGAAGGGCCATGGCGGCGTGGATCCGGAACGGGTGCTGATCGACCACATGGAGGAGCACACCATGGGCATCGTGCGCGAGGCCGGGTTCTGGACCGGGATGACAATCTATCCGGTGTCCAAGAACTCTCCAGCCCGGGCGGTGGACTCGCTGGAGCGGTTCGGCTTCGACCGGGTCATGGTGAACTCGGCCGGCGACTGGGGCCCCTCCGGACCCGAGGCGGTACACCACACGATCTTCGAGATGCGCCGACGCGGCCACCGTCCCGAGGATATCGAGACGGTCTTCTACAACAACCCCTGCACCTTCATGGGCCAGTGTCCCAAGTTCAAGCCGCAGCCCACACGGAGCCGGGAGGAGGCGCGGGGAGATGGTGCTCGAGGCGGGACTCGAACCCGCACGGCCTAAAGCGGCCACTAGGCCCTCAACCTAGCGCGTCTGCCAGTTCCGCCACCCGAGCATGCCTGGCAAAGCGTCACCTTACCCCACACCGGCGGGCGGAGGCAATGCGGGATTTCACCGTGGCGAGGGGTCAGGCCTCGACCCTTTCCATCCCACCCTATCACCTGCCTGAACGCTGGGGACCGGGCTGAATGGCAAGGGTAGAGACCTGACTCCGTCGCCGCCCCGTCCTCGCCCCACCGCAAGCAAAGGGCAGCGGAGTCGCAGCCATTTTCGCCACGAGACATCGGAATTGCTTGGAGCCACCGCCCCGACTCGCGTATAAACGCCCGAACCACACCTAATCCGAACGGGAGGCCCGAACAGATCATGACCGCATCCCCCACCCACAACCGATGGACCGTGATTGTCGGCGCCATTCTGGTGCAGATCATTCTGGGCACGGTCTATGCCTTCAGCGTGTTCGTGCGCCCGCTCGAGGCGGAATTCGGCTGGACCCGGGCCACCACGCAATGGGCCTTCTCGCTGGCCCTGGCCTCCTTCGCCATCACCATGATTCCGGCCGGACGCCTCCAGGACCGCATCGGACCCCGCAAGGTGGCCACTCTGGGCGGGATTCTCCTGGGCGCCTCGTTCCTCCTGGGAGCCCTGCTGGTGAGGGCGGACCGGCCGTGGGCGCTTTATATCACCTATGGTCTGCTGGGCGGGGCGGGCATCGGGTTCGGCTACGTGTGCCCCATCGCGGCCCTGGTCAAGTGGTATCCGGACAAGAAGGGCCTCATCACCGGCCTGGCCGTGGCCGGATTCGGCGCGGGCGCCCTGTTCTTCGCCGGCCCCGCCTCGGAACTGCTGCTCCCGGCCAACGAGGCGGACCACCTCGGCGTGATCGAGATCATTCTGATCGGAGTCGGCATCTCCGAGGGCACCGGGTTCGGCATCGGATGGAAGGCGTTCTTCGTGCTGCACGGCGTGGTGTGCGCGGCCGCCGTGATCCTGGGCGCCTCGCTTCTGCGCAACCCACCACCGGGCTGGACCCCGCCCGGCTGGGACACCCACCCCGCCTCCAAGGCCCCGATCCAGAGCGCCACCTGGCAGCAGATGCTCAACACACCGCTCGCCTGCATGCTCTGGCTCACCTTCATCTTCGGGGCCACCTCGGGACTCATGGCCATCGGCCAGTGGACCCCCATGATGGCCGACGTGCTTGAGGGGCGCCGGTTCGCCCCGGACTGGATGGGGGCCTTCGGCCGCTTTGCCGAACCGGTGGGGATTCTGGCCATCTTCAACGCCCTCGGCCGGATCTTCTGGGGCAAGATCAGCGACCTCATCGACCGCCCCCGGGCCATGATGATCATGTTCCTGGCCCAGGGGATGGCCTTCATGCTCCTGGTGAGCGCCCAGTCGGTGACCACCGTGTTTCTGGCCTCGGCCTGGGTGGGGCTGAACTTCGGCGGCAACTTCGCCCTGTTCGCCTCGGCCACCGCCGACTACTTCGGGCCCAAGCATTTCGGCGTGAACTACGGGTTCATCTTCACCGCCTACGGGGTGGCCGGGATCCTGGGTCCGGCGGCGGGCGGCGTGCTGTTCGACGCCACCGGCGGCTACCTGATGGCCTTCGTCTTCGCGGGCGTCCTCTGCTTCCTGGCCGCCGCCAGCTCCGTGGTGGTCTGGGGCTTCGCCCGTCGGCCGGCCCCCCTGCCGGGTTCCGTCTAGCCCCGGCCGCCCGCCGAACGCATGACCCGCGGCCTGGACCGGAACCGGTCCGTCGGGGGCCCCTGTCCAAGGCCTGGACGGATTCGTCCAAGGTCTGGACCGGCGGGCGGCACCTCGTGCGTCGGGACGGGATCCGTCAGGTCCGGATGAGGAGGATGGTGAAGGCCACGGCGGCGGCGCCGGCGAGGAGGGATCGGGGGCGGAGGGGTTCGCCGTCGAGCGCCCAGGCCCAGGGCACCATGAATACGGGGAGGGTGGCCAGCACGGCCAGGACCAGACCGGAGGGGGCGGTCTCGAACGCCTTCATCAGCGCGACCATGCCCAGGAGGGGGCCGCCCAGAGTGGAGGCGGCCAGCCACACCCAGACCGGGCCGCGGACCCGGGGATGGGGATGGAAGTCCGGAGGCCGGGCCGGGGCGCCCCGACCCGTGACCGTGAGCAGCCCCAGCCAGAGCCCTACCCCCACGGCCCCGGTGGCCACCCGGATGGCGGCCACCCCCACGGGCGAGGGCCCGGTGTCGGCCAGCACCTGGTACCCGTAGCGGTTGGCCACCGCGCCCACCGCCTGGGCGACCGAGGCGAACAGGCCCAGCGACACGCCCACCACCACCGCCCGCAGAGGCAGGTGCGGGTGCTCCCGGGGCGCGACCGCGATGCCGACGGCGATCAGGATGAGCACCCCCCACAGGCCGTGGTTCCAGCGGATGGTGGTTCCCATGGAGAGCCATTCGAGGACCAGCGCGACCACCGGCGAGAGGCTGCATACCAGAAGGACGCCAAGACGGGGACCGAGGCGGCGGTAGGCCCCGTACAGGGCCATGTCCCCGGCGGTGAGATGGGCCAGGCCGGCCAGCCCGAACCACCCCCAGCCGGCCCGTCCCGGGAACCGGCCCGCCCAGGTGGCGGCGACGGCGAGCACCACGGCGGCGATGACCAGCCGGGCCAGGTTGGCCCGCACCGCGCCCCAGGCCTTGGACGTCCGGGAGGAACCGAACCCTCCCATGCTCCAGCACCAGGCGGTGATCAGAGCATAGAACATCGCAGCGAAGCCCCCCGCCTCGGCCCGCCAGGTGCGGCGGAATCTACCGGAGCTTCACTTCCTTGTAGACCACGTGCTGCCGGGCCTTGGGATCGTACTTCCGGATCTCCATCTTGGCCTGGCCCTTCTTGAGGTTCTTGGAGGTGACGTAGAAATGGCCGGTGCCGGCCGAGGACTGGAGCTTGACGAGTTCGCGGGGCATGGGGATCTCCTCAGACCTTCTGGTACTTGCCGGCCTTGTAGCACTTCATGCAGATCCAGGCGTTGCGCACGCCCTCGGCCGTGCGCACGCGCATCTTGCGGCCGTTGAGCTTCCAGGTCCGGCGGGTGATGCCCGTGGTCTTGAGGCCGATACCGCCGCTGAGCTTGGACAGACCTCGCCGGGTGATCCGGTTGCCCACCGAGCGCCTCGCCTTTCCGCAGGATGCACATTCTGACGCCATGATCGTTCTCCTTCGCGGCCGCGCCCCGGGTCCCAGGACGGCCACCACAGAAATGTAAACGGACGATGATAGCAGGCTGGAGAGGGATGGCAAGGGGGGAGTTTGGGCGCGCCTCAGGTCTCCGGGAATGCCCCGGGGAGCAGGGATTCCCGGATCCGGGCCCAGCGGGGTTCGAAGGTGTCCGCGAACGCGGCGGCTTCCCCGATCCGGCCGCGCATGAGCCCGAAATCGAGCCCGGCCGGGGCCCCGAGGTGAGTCTTGCGGGCCACGGCCTCCCGGGGATCGCGGGCGGCCAGGTCGGCCAGCTCGGCCTTGACCCGGTCATAGGCGGCGCGGAAGGGCACGCCCTCCCCCACCAGTTCCAGCGCCCGGTCGGTGGCGAACACCCCGGCCTCGAACCCGGCGGCCAGGCGGGCTTCGTCGATCTCCGTGCCCGCGACCAGAGGGTCCAGGATCCTCAAGGTGGCGCGGGTGGTGGCCAGCCCGTCCAGGAAGGGGCCCTTGGCCTCCTGGACATCGCGGTTGTAGCCGGAGGGGGCGGCCCGGACCAGCTCCTGGGCGAAGGCGGCGTGGCTCATCACCCGCGCCGCCCGGGCCCGGACCAGTTCGAGCACATCAGGGTTGTTCTTCTGGGGCATGATGCTGCTCCCGGTCCCGAACCCCCGGGGCCAGTGGAAGTACCCGAACTCCGGCATGGAGAAGAGGATCAGATCCTGGGCCAGCCGGGACAGGGTGAGCATGACCTGGGCGAGCGCGTGGAGGATGATGCTCTCCAGCCGCCCCCGACCGTTGGCGGCGTACAGGACGTTGTGGCAGGGCTCGCGGAACCCCAGCAGGTCCGACACGAGCTGCCGGTCGATGGGCAGGGGCACCCCGTAGCTGGCGGCGGAGCCCAGCGGACAGCGGTCGGCCAGGTCGAAGGCCTGGCCCAGGAGCAGGATGCCATCGCCCAGCTCCTCGGCCCAGGCCGAGGCCCACAGGCCCACGCTGCTGGGCATCGCCGGCTGCATGTGGGTGCGGCCGGCCATGGGCACGTCGCGGTGCCGTTCCGCGACGTCGAGCAGGACGGAGGCCAGCCGCGCCGCCTCGCGGGCGGCCCCGGCCAGCTCGATCCGGGCGAGCAGCCGCAGATCCACCGCCACCTGGTCGTTCCGGCTGCGGGCGGTATGCACCCGCTGGCCGGTCTCGCCGAGGGCCTGGGTCAGGTGCCGCTCCACCGCGAGATGCACGTCCTGGTCCTCGGCGGTGATGGCGAAGGCCCCCGTCCGGGCCTGGCGGACCACCTCCGCCAGTTCCTTCCGGATGGCCGCGACCTCGTCCTCCCGGAGCACGGGAGGGGTCACCGGCATCCCCGCGAGCATGGTGACATGGGCGGCGGTGCCCAGGCAGTCGACCTCGATCAGTCCCCGGTCGAGCCGGACGTCGTCCCCGGCGGTGAAGGCGAGCACGGAATCGGCCACGGTGCCCACCGTGGTCCGTCGGGTGGCGGGGGCGTCGGTCATTCGGGGTCTCCGGAGGGGGGACGGCGGCGGAGCTGGCGTTCGATGCGGTCGAGATAGGATCCCAGGTCGGAATCGTCGGGACGATCCGGGGACGGGCGCGGATCCGGAGGGGCCGGGGTGTCGTCGTCCGGGTCGGCGAGCCGCCGCCCGACGACGGCCATCTCGTCGTGGAGGTCCCGCCACAGGGTCTCGGCCTCCTCGAGGCTCTCCTGCAGCCGGCGCCGCAGCACGCGCGGGCGCAACCGGCCCTTGAGGTCGCCCTGGGCCAGGTGGTCGAGGAAGCGGTTGTAGGCCGCGGCCACCTCCCGGAACGATTCGGGCCGGCCCACGGTCATCCGGGTGATCTCCTCCCGGGTCCGGGCCGCCCAGAGGGCGACCCAGGGCTCCTCCCAGCGGTCCACGAGGTCGGTCGGTCCGATCCGGCCTCCGGGTGGCGCGGGCGGGGACCGGTGGATATGGAGGTATTGCCGCATCCGCAGGAGGTCGTCGGTGGAGACATGGCCCAGACGGAGGTCGGTCCGCCAGGACCGGGCCAGCCAGACGTCCCAGGCCTTCTCGGCGTCGCGGGCCTCCTCGATCTGGAGAATGCCCCGGTGGAACCAGGTGGCGTCGACCGGCCGTCCCGAGCCCAGGCGCCGGAGGATGGCGAAGAGCAGGTCGGACCGGCCTTCGGCCTCGATCCAGTCCACCACCAGCCAGGCGAACGGGGCGAGGTCGGCCGCTCCCGAGCGGTCGGTGGTCCAGCCGAGCACGTCGGCCAGGCCCGGCGAGGTCCCGCCCCGCCATTGCGCGACCGCGCGGCTCCGGGCCTCCTGCCGGGGTTCGGACAGCAGGGCGAGGGCCAGCCCGGCCCGCAGCCAGGCCGGGGGCGGCAGCGGCGGCGCCGGGGGGGAGGTCCGGGGGGAGGCGGTCAGGATGTGCCGCTCCAGCAGCAGACCCACCAGCGCGGCATGGACCTCGTGCGGATCCACCCGGTCGAAATTCACCACCCCCAGATCCTGGATGAACCGCCCGTCCTCATGGCGGGTGCGATTGATCACGACACGGCCCGGGCTTCCCGCCCCGCCG
>PXDE01000434.1 GCA_003566475.1 PVC group bacterium
AAAGCTGTTGAACAGGAATGCTCGGGCGAAGAGTATATCCGGCATATGGAAGCCCTGGATCAAGAGGCCTTTCTGCTGGCAGAGATATGGAAGGACCCCTGGAACTTTACGGTCAGTGAGAAACAACTGGACAGACAGCCCTTAGGGGGCTACCTGGAACGATGGTCCGATTTTGTCCGTAAGATAACAGAAAGTCCGCCGGCCCGCCAGGTCTCGCCGTCATCGTCCGAAAAGACAATGCCGGCCCTGATCCGGGTGAACACCTGGTCTCGATGGCGCCGGTTCATCTCACGGTCACTCAGCCAGACCGGGGCGATCAGCCGTCCACGGCTTGTCTGGATGCCATGGACGGGTCCGGTGGCGATCAGGACGCGCTCGGGATAGTCAAACCCCTCGAGGATCGCGGTGAGTTCGCGGCGCGGACTCCACGTCACCCCGTCATCATCGCTGCGGGTGTAGAACAGCCTCTTGTTGTCCCGGGTGAAGAGAAGGTGGATGCGGTCGCCATCCCTGGCGATGATGGGAACGGGATTTCCGATCGTAACCCGGCCTCGTTCTTCCTGGACGACGATCGCGTCCGACCAGGTTCTGCCGTGGTCGGTACTGCGCTTCAGCAGCAGGTCGATGTCGCCATGGTCGGCCTGGCTGTCCCGGCGTCCCTCGCAGAAGGCGAGTACGGTTCCCTTCGAACTGACCGCCAGAGCGGGAATTCGGTAGGTATGATACCCGTCCCGCCCGGCCACAAAGACATCGTTTCGCCAGTCCACGGGTTCGGCTCCTTCTGACCAGGGGGGGAGTGCGAGGCTCATGAGAATGGCAAGCCCTATATTCTTCATCGTGTCTGTGCTCTCATGGGTGGCAGGGGGGGAGGATCCGGATGGTGGGCGGGGAATCGGTACGGGGACTTTTCCACGGAACTCGGGCGGCCGCAACCCGGATCTGCGCCGGGTCTTGCCACGGATGCGGCCTATCGGGGGCTGCGGCCGGGTCTTCGGGTCGGCTGAGCGAGTGGAGGGTCGGAGGCCGCGCCGTGTACGCGCCTGCCCGGAGCTTCGCGCAGCCCAGGCCCGGCGTCGAGTCGTTCCCGCGAGGGTCCAAATCCTTGGCGGATTCGGCTACGTCGCGCTGCCCGTAGCCGCGCCCGCCAAGGGCGTGGATGCCTGCGGGCAGCGCCTGATCCGCGCCTGCCCGGAGCTTCGCGCTGCCCAGGCCCGGCTTCGCGTCGTGCCCGAGCCCTTCCACCGGCTGGCGTCCCGCCCTGCGCATTCGCGTCAACCTAAGCGGATGCAGCAGCGGCCGGGCGCATATCCGGATGCCCCAACGGGGCTACGTAGCCCCAGCCCAGGGTTGCGAGGAACGAGCTACCCTGGGTGCCAGGGGCCGATAACATCCCCTACCCTGAAAGGGTTGCGTCCGACCCATCCAGCGCCTTGGGCGAGGTGGACGCAACCCCGTTGGGGTTGGTCGTTGGAGGGGATGGACCCAGGGTAGCGGCAAGGCCGCAACCCTGGGCTGGCGGATGGAACCCCGTTGGGGTTCGGCAGAGGCTCTGGAATCCGCTTTGGGAGCCTGACGCCGGACCGAGGAATCCGGATCATAACATTCTGTGCTTGAATCGGTTCCGCCTTAGGTTGACGCGAATGCGCCTTGCGGGACGCGAAGTCGGATCCCCGATCCCCAGTCCCCAATCCCCAATCCCCAGTCCCAAATCCCCAATCCCTAATCCCCACCTCCCTCCGCCTCCCCCGCCCGCGTGAACTGGTGGTAGAGGCGGGCGTAGACGCCGGCGTGGGCGAGAAGTTCGGCGTGGACGCCCCGCTCCACGATGCGGCCCTGGTCGAGCACCAGCACCTGGTCGGCCTCGCGGATGGTGCTGAGCCGATGGGCGACCACGAAGCTGGTCCGGCCCCGCAGCAGCTTCTGCAGGGCGTGCTGGATCCGGATCTCGGTGAGGGTGTCCACCGAGCTGGTGGCCTCGTCGAGAATCATGATCCGGGGGTCGGCCAGCATGGCCCGGGCGATGCAGATGAGCTGGCGCTGGCCGAGGGAGATGGTGCCGCCCCGCTCGCCCACCCGGGTGGCCAGGCCTTCGGGCAGCACCTCGAGCACGTCGCGGCAGCCCAGGTGGTCGAGCACCTGCCGCACCTCCTCGTCGGTGGCCTCGGGGCGCCCGAACCGGATGTTGTCCATCACCGTGCCCGTGAACAGGAAGTTCACCTGGAGCACCAGCCCCATCTGCCGGTGCAGCTCGGTGCCCCGGATGGCCATGATGTCGCGCCCGTCGATGCGCACCGTCCCCCGAGTGGGGGTGTGGAACTTGGTGATGAGGTTGATGATGGACGACTTGCCGCTGCCGGTGTGCCCGACCAGGGCCACGAGCTGCCCGGGCTCGGCCCGGAACGAGACCTCGTGGAGCACGGGGTTGCCCTCGTGATAGGCGAAGGTGACGTCGTCGAACTCGACCTCGCCCCGGATCTTCCCCAGCCCGGCGGGCAGCTCGTCGTCGGGGTGGGGCACCGGGAGGTCGAGCAGACGGAACACCCGCTCCGCCCCGGCCAGGGACATGATGAGCCGGGTGTAGAGGGTGCCCATGTGGGCCACCGGGCCGAAGAACACCCCGAGAAGGAACAGGAAGCCGACCACGTTCTCGATCGACGTATACCCGTGCCAGGCCCGCCAGCCGCCGAACAGAATGAGGATGGCCGTGAAGAGCTGGTTGTTGAGCTCGAGCAGGGGCATGAACGTGCCGCTGACCCGGGAGGCGTCCATGTTGAACTCGGAATGGTCCTCGACCAGGTTGTGGAAGAGGTCGGCGTTGATCCGCTGGCGGGAGAAGCCCTGGGTGATGCGGATGCCGCTGACCGACTCGGCCAGGGTCGAGGTGACCCGGCTGAAGCTCTCCTGGATGATCCGGTGGGTGCGGCTGAGCTTCTTCCGGAAGGTGCGGTTGATGAGGTAGAGAATGGGGGCCATGCCGATCACGGCCAGGAACAGGACGGGGTCGAACCAGAACATGATGCCGGCCGCCACCAGCATCTGCCCGAGCTGGACGATGGCCACGAACAGCACGTCCTGGACCCCGGCCTTGATGTTCTCGGAGTCGGAGGTCATCCGGCTGATCACCCGCCCCACCTTGGTGGCGTCGTAGAAGCTCATGGGCAGAATCATCAGCTTGGCGTAGACGGCGCCGCGGAGGTCGCGGACCACGGCCTCGCCGAGCTCGTGGGCCAGCCGGACCCGGAAGAACATGGTGGCCTGGGTGAGCAGCGCGAGCAGGCCCATGCCCCCCACGGCCAGGAGCAGGCCCGGCACGTCGCCTTCGGCCACCGGCCCCTTGAGGATCAGGGGGGGAATGGCCGCGAGCAGGGGGAGCTGGACGGATCGGGTGAAGACCAGGGCGAACAGGAAGTTGCGGCGCAGCCGGTACGCCGACATGAGGCCGAACAGCCGCTTGCAGAGGGCCCAGTCCAGCGGCCGTTCGAGCCGCTCGTCGCGGCGGATGCGTCCGCCGTCGGCGAGCAGGGACCAGGCGTCGTGCCGGGGGCGCCGCTCAGCCATGGGGGGCCTCCCCGGCGTGCTCCTGGAGCTGGTGCAGGGCGATCTCGCGGTAGAGCCCGGGCTGGTCCACCAGCTCCCGGTGGGTGCCGGTGGCGGTGATCCGCCCGCGCTCCAGCACCACCACCCGGTCGGCCCGGCGCAGGGTGCTCAGCCGGTGGGTGACCACAAAGGTGGTCCGGCTCGACATGGCGTTCTCCATGGCCGCGTGGATCTCGCTCTCGGTCTGGGGATCGATGGCCGCCGTGGGGTCGTCCATGAGCAGCACCGGCGGGTTGTGCAGAAGCGCCCGGGCGATGGCGATGCGCTGGCGCTGGCCCCCGCTGAGGTCCGCCCCCCGCTCCCCGACCACGGTGTCGTAGCCCTCGGGCAGGGCCTCGATGAACTCGTTGGCCCGGGCGATCTCCGCCGCCCAGCGGATCTGGTCGTCGGTGGCGTTGGGATGGCCGAAGGCGATGTTGGACCGGACGGTGGTGCTGAACAGGAAGCTCTCCTGGAACACGAAGCCGATGTGGTTGCGCAGCTCGTCGAGATCGAGGCGGCGGATGTCGATGCCGTCGAGCAGCACCGTCCCTTGCTGGGGGTCGTAGAACCGGGGGATCAGGCTCAGCAGGGTGCTTTTGCCCGCCCCGGTGGGGCCGAGGATGGCCACCACCTGCCCGGGCTTCACGTTCAGGCCGATGTCGTGGAGCACCGGATTGGCCGGCTGGTAGCCGAACGTCACCCCCCGGAACTCCACCGCCCCCCGGGGGTGCGGCAGGGGGACCGGCCGCTCCGGGGGCTTGATCTCGACCTCCATGTCGAGCACCTCGAACACCCGCTGGGCGGCGGTCAGGCTCTGCTGCACCGTGCCCACCAGGCCCGAGATGGCGTTGACCTGGGCCGTGAACTGCGAGAGCAGCCCGAAGAACACGAGCAGGCCCGTGCCCAGGGCCAGCTCGCCCCGGATCACCAGATAGCCCCCGTAGCCGATCAGCACCATCATGCTGGTGTTGGTGAGGAACCCGATGGTCGGCGAATAGAGGCTGGTGGCGGTGAAGATCCGCCGCTGCTGATCGTAGAACCTGCGGTTATCTCCGTCGAACCGGCCCTGCATCAGCTCCTCGCGGGCGAACCCCCGGATCTGGGGCGCCGCCTCCACGCTCTCGGCCAGGGTCAGGATGACCTCGTCGTAGCGGGCCCGCGCCTCCAGCATGGCCGGCTTCACGAACCGGGCGTAGATCATGGTGATGATCCACATCAGCGGGGCCGGGGCCAGGCAGGCCAGGGTGAGCAGCGGGTTGATGCGGAGCATGTAGGCCAGGTAGAGGGCCAGGGAGACGAGCAGGATCAGACCCTGCACCACCACCCCGTCCACGAACATCCGCACCATCTGCACGTCGGCGGTCACCCGGTTGATGATGGACCCGCTCTGGTGGTGGTCGTAAAACCGGAAGCTCAGTTCCTGGAGCTTCCGGTAGAGCTTGCTCCGGAGATGGATGACGATGTCCTGGACCAGCCGGGCCGAGGAGATCACCGCCGTGTAGTTGAGAGCGGCCCGCACCGCCGCCACCCCCAGGATGCCCAGAGCCAGGTACGCCACCACCCGCAGGCGGTAGGCGTCGCCCGGGGGCGGGAGAAGCCGGGGCCACGCGATCTCCTCCGGGGTGTGCCGGAAGCGGATCACATCCACGGCCAGCCCGGTGAGCGCCAGTCCGCCGACCCCCACCGCCATGAACAGCGTCTGCAGGGCCACCACGCCCAGGCAACGCGCCTTGTACAGCCAGCCCAGGGCCAGCAGACGCTTCAGCAGCGCCCAGTTGGAGGTCTCGGTCCGGGTCCAGTCCATGGTCCGCCGCGCGCCCCGCGCGGACTCGCGTCTCCTTCGGATGAAAGCGCCTAGAATCGGGCGGACGGGCGGAGGGCGCAAGCTTTGTCGGTTTTTCCGACGAAGCTTGCCATAAATCGGACATCAGATTATCTCTCTACGAAGACCGTTAACCCTGACCCGGAGTCCCGTCATGATCCGCCTCCCCGCCTCCGTCCTCGCCGCGACCACCTGCGTGCTTGGCCTGGCCGCCTTCGCGCCCGCCGTCCGAGGCCAGGCCGAGGAAGCCGCCTGGCCGTCGCCGGTGGAGGGGTTCCAGGCCCCCGAGCCGGGGGAGCATCCCCGGCTGCTCTTCCGGCGCGCCGACCTGCCCGCGCTCCGCGAAAGAGCCCGCACCCCGGAGGGCCAGGCTATCCTCCGGCGTCTCCGCGAGGTGCTCAACGGCGATGACGGACGCACCCTGCCCGGCAACATGGGCCGCGGAACGCCCACCGCCGAGGAGTTCTTTCCCCAGGACGTCGGCGGCACCTTCAGCATCTCCCACGTCGCCGGCTACGGGCTGCTCTACCAGGTGACCGGCGACCGCCACTACGCCGACCTTGGCCGCCGGGCCATGGAGGCCGCCCTGGCCGGGGCCCGCGGCGGGGACAACCGCTACTCCTTCCGCAACCCTAGCGGCCCGCTCCGCGCCGGACCTTCGCTGGGCTGGTACGCCCTGGGCTACGACCTCTGCTACGACGGATGGGACGAGGCGTTCCGGCGCCAGGTCGCCACCGCCATCGCCACCTATGACGAGGGCTCGAACATGTCCCTGCCCGCCCTTGTCCGCGGGGCCCGCCTCCATCCCCGCAGCAACCACTGGGGCATGCAGGTCGGGGGCGGGGCCATGGCCCTGCTCGCGGTGATGGACGACCCCGGCGTGGACATGGAGCGCCTGCGCCCCCTGTTCGAGGTCAGCCGCCGGTCGATGATCCGCAACCTCACCGAGGGGTTCGGCGACGGCCTCTACTTCGCCGAGGGCGACGGCACCATCACCATGTCGAGCCACATCGTGTTTCTGCCCGCGCTCCAGGCCTGGCGGACGGCGGGCGGGCAGGATTTCATCACCCCGCGGCCGAACGCCCAGTGGGCCTCCCTGCGCTGGCTGCTCGGGACCGTGGTCCACGAGGGCCGGCCCCACTTCCACAGCCGCGACGGCTACGCGCACAACGTGTGGCAGCGGCACAGCATCAGTGGGGGCGGGTACTTCGGCATCGGGTTCGGGGTGGCCACCGAGCCCCAGCAGGCGGCCTGGCGCTGGGCCTACCAGCGGTTCTTCCTCGATCATGACCTCACCAGCGGGACGCCCTATGACACCGCCGGACAGCTTCCCCACCACAGCGTGCTCGCCTTCGTGAACTGGCCGCTGGACATCGAGCCGGTGAACCCGGCCCAGGTCATCCCGCGGGCGGCCGCCGACCGGGCCTACGGCTACGCCATGTTCCGCAACCGGTGGCAGGACGAGAACGACATCGTCATCACCGTGCTCGCCCAGCGGGCGCGCGGGCATACCAACGCGGCGGAGATCGGCCCGGTCTGGATCACCGCCAACGCCGCCGGCGAGCGCTGGCGGCTCCACCCCCGCCACGCCACCACCGCCCTCCGCGACCGCCCCGACGCGAGCTGGGGCCGGATGGAGGGCGAGATCCGCCACTTCGCCGTCTCGCGCGACGGCAGCGCCGTGCTCACCACCGCCGACGGCACCAGCCTGGCCGTGGACTTCTCCGGAAACGCGGGGGTCGAGGGCATGCTGGTGATGACCGGCCCCGGCGCGCCGGACGACGCGACCTCGGTCACCGTGGGCGGACGGCCGTTCCGGTTCCTGTTCCTCGACCCCGGCGCGGATCCCGCCCCCCGGGTGGAGGGAGACCGCGCCGTGGTCGGCCGCCAGGCCGTCTCCCTCCAGGACGGCAACCTCGTCCTCCACAACATCGCCCCGCCCTGGGACGGCCCGACCCCCGTGCCGTAGGTGGGTGGATGAATGGATGGGTGGATGGGTGGAGGATGGGGGCAGGTTCCTTGATCTAGAGACTCAGGCGGGCGACCACATCCACCCTGCCTTCGATCTCCGCCAGAAATTCGCGGGCGGCCAGGCGTAGGGGGGCGAGGTAGATTCGCTCGTAGAGTCGGAGCAAGGACCGGTGCATCTCGACCTGCTCCGGGGTCAGCCCCTCCTCCAGCTCCTCCCGGAACCGGGGGACCAGCGCCTCGCGGAGCTGGAGTCGGCCGCGGGCCCGGGCAATGGGTTCGGTCAGTGCCTCGGGATCTCCCTGGCCCGGAGCGTCGTGGACTCCCATCTCCTCATTGAACCAGGCGATCAGGTCGTTCAGCCGCCGGACCTGCTCAGGGGTCTTGTCCGGAAGATGCAGGGGAATGCCCCACCAGGCCAACGCGGGCGGCGGGCACCACATGGACCGGATGCCCATGGCGCGGGCCTGGTTCCGGTAGGCCTCGGCGGCTTCGGCCCGCGCCCGGCTCCACGCGCGGGACGCGGCCAGCATGGCGTCATAGACCGGGACATCCGACGCCTCGAGCAGGCCACGGGCCTGGGAGACGAAGGCGTCGTCGGCCCGCTTCCGAACCTCCACATGCTGACGGGTCCGGTCGTCCTCCATGGCCCACACGACCTCGACCGCCTTCTGAGTCTGCTCCGGTCCGATCCGCAGGAAATGGTGCGGATAGGCCAGCATGAGTCTGCCCAGCAGCCAATCATACTCCCAGGGATCCACAGGACGCCCCTCCGCATCGGGAGGGAGCGGCTGGTCCCACCAGACCAGGGCCCGTCGGCGCCGGGCCGCTTCGTCGGCGCGGTCCTTCCCGATGGCCTCGACCAGCCTTCGGCCAAAGTCCGCCTGGATGCGCCGGTCCTCCTCGCGGAGGAGGTTCTGGAGCGCCTCGGGTTCGGGAAGGGCGTTCGAGGGGTCGGCCAGCAGCCGCCTCCGCACATTCGCCCGCGCCGATTCCTGCTCGGTCGCCAGATGCACCACGCTTCGGAAGTGTGGCCGCTCCTCCTCCGGGAGCAGGGCCTCGAGTCTGGCCGCCAGCGGGGCCAGCCCGTCGCGGGCCGCCTCCATCTGGTACAGTTGGAGGGTCAGGCTGTAGCGCCTCTGAAGGAACGCGGCCCGGTCCGCCGCCTCGCCTTCCAGCTCGAACCAGACTCTCAGCACGCCGAGGACATTGGAGGGAAGGTTCAGCAGCCGCTCGAAGACCACGGGGTCGGAGACAGGATCCGGGGCGTCGGTGCGGGGGGTGCAGGCCCCCGCTCCCAGCACGGCGGCAAGGACGAGAACAAGGCTTGGACGCATGGGGGAGGGGTTGTGAATCCGGGGGAGAAGGTTACGGGGGGACGACGGCGGTGTCGATCCCCAGGGTGCCGAGGGCTGCGGGATCCCGTTCTGAGTTCCGAAGTCCACTCCGCGCCACCCGCCGGGGGACGGGGTGCCGGACGGGGCCTCCTGCAAACCAGATGTCCGATCGGACATCTGGTTTGCAGGTCCGCTCGCGGCGTCCTTCTGAACACACCTTCAGGAATAGGCGTAAACCCTGGGGTTTTCCGGAATCCGGCGACAAACCAAATGCCCGATCGGATGTTTGGTTTGTCGCCGCCTTGCCGCGTGAGGGAAGGCCGCCCCGAGCATGTGACCCACAAGGACGCGGCCGGGAGGGCGAGGCTCCCGCCGAGCCGGATTCAGGCGCTTCGGCCGAACCCCAACGGGGTTCCATCCGCCAGCCCAGGGTTGCGGCCTGGCCGCTACCCTGGGGCCATCGGCCCCCCACCGACCTACCCCAAAGGGGTTGCGTCCAGTTCGCCAGGGGCGCTGGATGCGTCGGACGCAACCCCTTCAGGGTAGGGATGGGATCGGACCCTGACACCCAGGGTAGCTCGTTCCTCGCAACCCTGGGCTGGGGCTACGCAGCCCCGTTGGGGCATCCGGATTCGCTCCTGGGATATCCCGCTGCCGCTACGGTCGGCGCATATGCGTCACGGCGGAAGGATCGGGAGATGCCGCAAGTCCTCGGGCACCAGCTCCGCCCAGACTTCCTCGAGATCCCCGGCGCGGATGAAACTCCCGCCGCCATTGAAGGTCCACACCACGGCGCCTTCGAGCCCGAACGGCGGAACGTCGGCCAGCTTCGGGGGATCGCCCAGGGTTTTCTGAACCAGGTTCCGGGAGAGCAGAAACGGGGTCGAGTTGGGCGTGGTCTCGGCGTCCAGGCCAGCCACGATCCGCCAGGCGTTCTCCTCGCTGCGCAGGGGCTGTGCGTAGGTGATGGGCCCGGTATCCGGCCTCAGCCCCGGCCCGGAGAAGACCTTGCGCTCCACTGGGAAATGGCCTTCCACCACCAGCTTGGTGAAGTACTCGGCCGTGGTGGCTTCATCCCGGGGCAAAGGCACCGGGCGCGGGGCGCCATGGGCACGGCCAAACCTCTGACCATCGGAGGTCAGGGGGTAGTTCGCCCCGTAAGCGGCAGGCACGATGTATCGGCCATTGGCCAGCATGTCGATCCGCTGCAAGCTCTTCCGGATGTGGAGGACCACGGGCATCGCGAGGAGACCGAGCAGCATCAGCACGGCGAGCCCGGCCAGCCCAAGGATTCGCAACCGCCGGCTCCCTGACCGGGCCGGAAGCGTGGGAGGCGGGAGTGGAGGAGGGGAACTCATGACAAAACGATGCTACGGATGGGGGGCGGATTCAATGGTGGGGATGGTCGGAGACCCCGCCGTGTCGCAGGTCGCCCCCGCACCGACCATCCAAGCCGCGAGAATCGATAGTGATAGCGAAAGCGGGGTGGTCCGCCCTCACCCAATCCACAGACTTGTCCGACGAAGCGTCTGCGCGTAGTCGGATCCACAATCAGCAATCCACAATCCTATTCCGTTCCCGGCCTACCCCG
>PXDE01000448.1 GCA_003566475.1 PVC group bacterium
CCTCACATCTCATGCCCTCACCCCTCCGGCGCCCTGGCGCCTGCCCGGGTCCGGTGCTCCTCGTCCCAGGACACCAAGTCGGCCCCCACCCGTTCCGCGACCGCCGCGTAGACCGAATCGGCGCCCCGGAGCAGGAGCCGGGTGCCGACATCCAACGCCTCGGCCATGAGCAGGTCATCCAGGGGAACCACGGCAGCCGACACCGCCTCGAATCCCGCCTCGGCCAGCCGCCGCGCCTTGGCCCCGTCGCGGAGCTTGCGGGCCACGGCGCAGGCCACCTCCAGGCGGGCGAGAGAAGGGACCATCACGGGAGTCCGCTCACGGACCAGGCGACGCAGGAAATCACGGCTTTCCTCATGGAACGAGTCCTTGGGATCCAGGGCGGCCACCCAGACGCTGGCGTCCACCACCACCGGCCTCATCGCCCATCCAGCCGATTCCGGCCCTCGGCCAGAACCTCGCGCGGTCCTGGTCCCTCCGGGGCCTTGGCCATGACCCGGTCCGCCTCGCGGAACCAGGCCTCGATCCGCTCGGTCTCCGGAGCCGCCTGTGCGGGGGCGGGCTGAGCCAGCCAGGTCCGATACAGGCCAATGGTCACCTCCCGAACCGCCCGCCCTTCCATCGCCGACTTGGCCTTCACGCGCCGATAGATATCGTCAGGGATGTCGATGGTTGCTTTCATGGGACCATGTTAGCTGGGTCTACGGTGGAAGGCAAGCCGTCGTCATGATCGGACTAGTCTCAATTTATGGGGCTTCCGGGTTTCGCGGGGGATTCCTACCGCACCCAAGGGCCGTCCCAAGAATCGCCCCTTCAGGGCTCCATGGCCAGAAGGCGCGGTCGTTCCAGGGGCTTTCGCCCCTGGCTGGACGGAACCGTCCCTCCGGGACTCCTGAGCTTCGCCCGGGAAACCGAGCCCTGGAAGGGCGAATCAGACCAGCCCAGCTTGCCCTGAGCCAGGCCGAAGGGGCGAAAGCCCTGGGTTCCGGTCTCGCAACAACCCGGAGCCCTGTAAGGGCGATTCAGATTCCACCATGAAATCCCCCGCGAGACCCGGAAGCCCCCTATTCAAAGGACCATGCGGCCTGCGGGCGGATCCGGAGACGCACGATGGGCTTGCCCTTCCGGCGGAAAACGCCACACTGGCAGGTTTTCCGGACAACCCGGGAATTGAACATCCCCGGTCTCCGGGTGTCCGACACCGGAGAGCAAGCCTGAAGCCATCACACGGGAGAGGAATGGCGTGGTCATCGTAGACAACCTGTCCAAACGCTTCCCCGGGCACCACGCGGTGCGCGGGGTGTCGTTCAAGGTCGAGCCCGGCGAGGTGCTCGGCTTTCTGGGGCCCAACGGGGCCGGCAAGACCACCACCATGCGCATGATCACCGGCTTCCTGCCCCCCAGCGGGGGCCGGGCCCTGGTCTGCGGGCATGACGTCGCCACGGACCCGGTGGCCGCCCGCCGGGAGATCGGCTACCTGCCCGAGAACGCCCCCGCGTACGGCGAGATGACGGTCGAGGGCTTCCTGCGGTTCACCGCCGAGGTCCGGGGCCTGGGCCGGGCCGAGCGGAAGCGTAAGGTGGACGAGGTGATCGCCCGCTGCTTTCTCGAGTCGGTGCGCCGCCAGACGGTGGAGACGCTGTCCAAGGGCTTCCGCCAGCGCACCTGCTTCGCCCAGGCCATTCTGCACGACCCGCCGGTGCTCATCCTCGACGAGCCCACCGAGGGGCTCGACCCCAACCAGAAGGCGGTGGTCCGGGGCATGATCCGGAGCATGGGCCAGGACAAGGTGATCATCCTCTCCACCCATGTGCTGGAGGAGGTCGAGGCCATCTGCTCGCGGGCCATCATCATCAGCACCGGCGAGATCGTGGCCGACGACACCCCCGAGGCGCTGCGGCGGCAGAGCCACACCTGGCAGCAGATCCGCCTGCATGTGGCCGCCCCGGCGGGGAAGGCGGCGGCGCGGTTCAGGGCCCTGCCCAAGGTGGGCGGGGTGGAGACCGAGGCCGAGGGCGACGGGGCCTGCACCCTGCGCATCCAGCCCTCCGACGGCCAGCCCATCCTCCAGGACGTGCTCCAGGCGGCCTGGGCCGAGGGCTGGGACTGCCGCGAGGTGCGGGTGGACTACGGGCGGCTCGACGACGTGTTCCGGCAGCTCACCCAGACCGAGGACGTGGGCGAGACGGCGAGGAAGGCGTCATGAGCGGCTGGAACGGCGTCCGCGCGGTGGCCAAACGGGAGTGGTCGAGCTACTTCAACTCCCCGGTGGCCTATGTGTTCATCGTGATCTTCCTGGTGCTGTCCGGGGTGTTCACCTTCGTGTTCGGCAACTTCTACGAGGCGCGTCAGGCCAATCTCGACACCTTCTTCCTCTGGCATCCCTGGCTGTACGTGGTGCTGGTGCCGGCGGCGGCCATGCGGCTGTGGTCGGAGGAGCGGCGTTCGGGGACGATCGAGCTGCTGCTGACCCTGCCCCTGACCCCCGCCCAGGCCATCCTGGGCAAGTTCCTGGCCGCCTGGGCCTTCCTGCTCCTGGCCCTCGCCCTGACCTTCCCCATGGTCATCACCACCTATTACCTGGGCGACCCCGACCCCGGGACCATCCTCACCGGATACCTGGCCAGCGGCCTGCTCTCCGGGGCCTACCTCGCGGTGGGGATGCTGACCTCGGCCCTCACCCGCAACCAGGTGATCGCGTTCGTGCTGGCGGTGCTGGCCGGCCTGTTCCTGCTCCTGCTGGGGTTCGCGCCGCTCACCCATTTCGTGAGCCGGTTCGCCCCCATGTGGCTGGTGGACGGCCTGGCCGCCCTCAGCTTCCTCGCCCATTTCCAGAACCTCCAGCGCGGGGTGATCGACCTGGCCGACCTCGCCTACTTCGCGGGGGTGATGGGCTTCGCCCTCGTGGCCACCCACGCCGCCCTGGCCACCCGCACCGGAAAATAAGGAGGCCCTCCCATGCTTCGTACCCGGCTTCTCCATGTCCTGGGCCTGATCCTGGTGGCGGCGGTGATCGCCCTCGGGGTGACCGCCCTGTCCGCCCTCCGCATCCGGGCCGATCTCACCGATGGCAGGCTCTACACCCTGTCCTCGGGCACCCGGCAGGTGCTGCGGGAGCTGGACCGGGATGTCACCCTGAAGTTCTACTACAGCCGCGGCAACCGCGACCTCCCCACCCCGCTCAAGGTCTACGCCTCGCGGGTGGAGGATCTGCTCCGCGAGTACGACCGCCTGGGCGGCCGGCGGGTGGACCTCGAGCTCCACAACCCCACCCCGCTGTCCGACGAGGAGGAGTGGGCCCAGAAGTACGGGCTGCGCCCGCTCAACCTGCCCATCCCCGGGGCCGATCCCATCTACTTCGGGATCGTGGGGGTGAGCGGAAGCCGGGAGTCGGCCCTGGCCGCCCTCTCCCCCGAGGACGAGCCCCAGCTCGAATACCAGCTCACCCGGCTCCTCTATGAGATCACCCGGGACGAGAAGCCGGCGCTCCACATCATGACCGGGCTGCCGATCATGGGGGGGCCGCCCCCGGGCATGCCCATGTTCCAGCAGGCGCCTCCCGAGCCGCCGTGGATGATCGTCGAGCAGCTCCGGCACTTCTACGAGCTCCACGAGGTCGAGCCCGACGCCGAGGCCATCCCCGGCGAGGCGGACACCCTTATGGTGGTGCATCCCACGGGGTTTCCCGAGTCCGCCCTCTACGCCATCGACCAGTTCCTGCTCCGGGGCGGACGGCTGATCGCCTTCGTGGATCCGCTCAACATCATCGAGGCCCAGCGGCAGGGAGGCAATCCCATGGCCATGATGGGCGGCGGAGGGCGGACCGCGTCGAACCTCAACCGGCTGACCGGGGCCTGGGGGATCACGCTCCGGGACGGCCAGGTGGTGGCCGACCTCGCCGCCGCCACCACCCTGGGCGGGCGCGACGGCCAGCCGGAGTCGAACCCCACGTTCCTCACCCTGCGCTCCGAGCATCTGAACCAGGACGAGGTGGTGACCGCCGACCTCGATTTCCTGCTCGTGCCCTTCCCGGGGGCCTTCCAGGGCGAGCCGGCCGAGGGCCTGCGTCAGACCGTGCTGCTTTCCACTTCGGACCGGGCTGGGTTCGTGGGGGCCATGGAGGCCCAGTTCGGGGTGGCCGCCCGAAGCCGGATCCCGATCGAGGAGAATCCCCTGCCCCTGGCCGTCCGGCTCCAGGGACGGTTCCCCTCGGCCTTCCCGGACGGCCCGCCGCAGCCCCGACCCGATCCCTATGCGGAGGACGAGGAGGACGAGGACGAGCCGGAGGGCCCTCCGCCCGGCCATCTCGCCGCCGCCACCCGATCCGGGGTGGCGGTGCTGGTGGCCGACACCGACCTGCTGTTCGACGCCTTCGCCGTGCGCGAGCAGCGGTTTTTCGGGCAGCGGGTGGTCGAGCTGATCAGCGACAACTACAACCTGGTCCTGAACCTGCTCGAGCAGCTCACGGGCAGCGAGGCGCTGATCGGCCTGCGCAGCCGGGGGACGTTCAACCGGCCGTTCACGCGGGTGCAGGAGATCGAGACCCGGGCCCAGGCCGCGTTCCGGGAGGAGCTGGAGGCCCTGCAGGAGCGGGAGCGCGAGGCCCGGCAGCGCCTGGAGGACTTGCAGCGCCAGGCCGATCCCGACCAGCGGATGTTCGTCACCCCCGCGCAGGAGGAGACCATCCGGCAGTACCGCGAGGAGCTGTTCCAGACCGAGCGGCGGATCCGCGACTTGCAGCGGGAGTTGCGCCGCGACGTGGACCGGCTCGGGCTGTGGGTGAAAGGCATCAACATCGCCCTGGTGCCCGGGCTGGTGGCCCTGTTCGGGCTCGGGCACGGGCTGCTGCGGAGGAGGAGGTAGGATGAAGCCCCGCACCCTGATTGTGCTCACCGCCCTGCTGGCCGGGCTTGGCCTGTGGGTGGCCTGGATGCGCCGGGACGCCGACCGGCGTCCCCGCGAGGAGACCGTCCGCACCGGGGCCCCGGTGCTGCCCGGCCTGGAGCTGGCCCGGGTGGCGGCGGTGGAGATCGCCACCCCCGCGCGCACGAACCGGCTGGCCCAGACCGAGGCCGGATGGGTGGTGGCCTCGAAGCACGGCTACCCGGCCGACATGCCCCGGCTGGTCCGGGAGATGCGCCGCCTGGCCGACCTCAAGGTGGGCGCGCGCATCCGGGGCGGCGAGGACCGCCTGCGCGAGTTCGGCCTGGCCCCCGACGGCGAGGCCGAGGACCGCCCCGCCACCGTCCGGTTTCTGGACGAGGGCGACGCCCCGCTGGCGGAGATCACCCTGGGCGGCGAGCGCCGGACCGGCGACCCCCAGTTCGGCGGCTTTCCGGACGGCGCCTACGTCCGGGTGGGCGACGGCCCGGTCCTGCTGGTGGGCGAGAGCTTCACCGGCATGCCCCGCGCCGCCGAGGACTGGATGCCCCGGCAGATCGCCGATGTCCGCGAACGCCTCGTGTCCTGGATCCGGGTCGAGCGCGACGGCGAGACCTTCGGGGCCCGCCGGGAGAACGACCGGTGGACGATGGACGATCTCGCCGAGGACGAGCTGGTCGAGAACCGCAAGGTGACCTCCGTGGCCCGGGGCCTCGAGTACCTGAGGTTCACCCGCCTGCCCGATCAGGATCTCGACGACGAGACCACGGGCATGGACGATCCGGTGGTGGTGACCTATGGATTCCCCAACGGGGTCGAGGTCGAGGTGCGGGTGGGCGCGGTGGCCGAAGGGGCCACCGACCGCTACCTCCGCCTGGCCGCCCGCCAGGGCGACCTCCCCTCCCCCGCGTCCGATGAGTCCGATGGGTCCGATGAGTCCGAGCCTGCGGACGACGACGAAGCCCCCCTCCCCGAGGGGCCGTCCCTGGCCGACTTCGAGAAGGTCGCCGGCTGGCTCTACCGCATCGCCTCCTACAACGCCGACACGTTCCGCGTCACCCGGGAGGACTTCATCAACCGCATCGTCGAGATGGAGGAGCAGGAGATGGAGGAGCAGGAGATGGAGTCGCCCTCTCCCGAGGCGGACGCCGACGAGGAATCGCCGACGCCCGGCGAAGGGGGCGCACCGGATTCCGCGGAAGGCGAGGAGGACGAAGGCGCGGACGAGGCGACGGAGGCGGAAGCCGGTCCGGACGCGGGTTCGTAACGGGGGCGTGGCGGCGTCCTCGCCGTCCTTTGCCTGTGGACACTCTCGATCGGCTGCCTTTTGGCCAGAATTCCGCGTTCACGCGGAAGCTTTCGCCGCCGCTTTAGCGACGACGGGGTGGGCGTGCCCGTGGCGATTCAAGCATATGATCGAACGGCTGCGGCCCCCATAGTCCGCTGTTCCCGTCCTGCGCATTCGCGTCAACCTAAGCCCATGCGCGCAGGGGCCGTCCGATTGAATCGCCCCTCCGGGGCTTGCGGTCGCACGGGGCACGACGGCCGAAGCAGAGCCCCGACGGGGCGACTCAGACCAGCCCAGGGCGAAAGCCCTGGGGATCAGCGTTTCATATGGTCAGGAGCCCTGATGGGGCGATTCAGTGGGAAGGGTGCCCCCGACGTGGCACGGCGCTTCCAGCCCGTGCCCGCGCGAGGCCGGATCCCGGATCGACCATGGTCGGCGAAAGCGCTTCTCATGGCCGAGTCGGGACCGAATCTCGCTCGGCTCCGGGCTGGAAGCCCGGGCCACGGGGGCGCGCGGCTCGCCCTGCGGGCCGGGAGGGCTCGTCCCGCCAGGGGCGGGACTCGCCCTCCCGGCCGGCCCTCCTCCGAAGCGTGGGTTCGTTCGAGTGGGCGCCTTCCTTCGACATTCGGAGTTCGACATCCCATCGCGTGCCCGACGAAGCGCCTGGGCGTAGTCGGGACATTTTGCGGTTCCGACGTGGCACGGGGGCGCCTGCCCCCGTGCCCCTGCCCCCAGAACCATCCGTCGGCCCTGGAAAGATTCCCCGCCACCTGGAGGATCCCAGAGGCACGGGGGGAGGCCCCCCCGTGCCACGGGAAAGCCGCCCCACATCCCACGACTTGTCCGACGTAGCGTCCTCGCGAAGTCGGATCGCACAACCCACATCGGCACCGCCGCCTCCCCCATCATCCGGCTGGACCCTGCGGTCCGGCCTCCTTGTGCACGCTGTCCTCGCTCCACGAAGGGAACGGCGAATCCGACCCCATGGCCTTAGTCCTAGCGCCTTAGTCTCGAATACCTTAGTCCCAATACCTTCGTCTCCGAACAGGTAGGTTGGGGAGAAGACTGAGGTGGAGGACTAAGGCAAAGGGACTAAGGACCAAGGACGACGGACCAAGGACAGACTTGCCGCACCCCGCATCCCGCATCCCGCAACTTGTCCGACGAAGCTTCTGAGCGAAGTCGGATCCCGCATCCCGCATCGCGCATCACGTATCCCGTATCCCGTATCCCGTATCACCCGCCCCTCACCGCTCCTCGTCGTCCTCCTCGTCATCCTCCTCAAACTCGTCCTCGTCCTCCTCTTCGTCCTCCTCGTCGTAAACCTCCTCTTCCTCATCCTCCGGCGAATCGTCGTCGGTGGGGGCTGCGGGCTCGGACGCATCGGACCCATCGGACCCATCGGACTCGGACTCATCGAATGCTTCGGATGGCGGGGCGTCGTCTTTGTCGGCTGGGGTTGGGGAGTCGTCGGCCTCCGCCGCCTCGGCCTGCTTCTGCCGGGTGGCGCGGCTGGGCGGCGGGCCCTGGCGGCGGAGTTCCTCGACCGCCGGGAGGTCGTCGATGCGGCGGAGGCCGAAGTATTCGAGGAACCGGGTGGTGGTGGCGAACAGCCAGGGCCGGCCGGGGAGGTCGCTGCGGCCGGCCACCCGGACCAGGTCCAGCTCCATCAGCCTGCGCACCACCTGATCCACCGCCACCCCGCGCACCTGCTCGACCTCGGCCCGGGTGCAGGGCTGCCGGTAGGCGATGATGGCCAGGGTCTCGAGGGCGGGCTTGGAGAGGCGGTTGCCCGCAGGCTTGCGGTCGAGCAGCACCCGGAGCCAGGGGGAGCAGGCCACGTCGTTCTCGATCCGGAACCCGCCCGCCACCTCGCGCAGGTCCATGCCCGCGTCGCGCAGCCGGCCCCGCAGCTCCTCCAGAGCCGCCCCGATCTCCTTCGCCCCGGCCCGGGCCCAGGCGGGGACGTCGACGTCGGGGATCTCCCGCTCCTGGGCGGTGCGTTTGAGCACCCGGCGGATCTCGTCCACCGAGAGCGGGGCCGGGGCCGCATAGAGCAGCGCCCCCACAATCTGCACCAGGCCGGGTCCGGAATCGGAATCGCTCATGTCGCCTCCACCGATGATGCTACCGCGGGCTCGCCGGCCTCCGGAACCAGGGCCGGAACCACGCCGTCGTCATCCCGCCGCTCGATGAGAATGTCTCCGAAATGGCTCTCCTGGCCGACCCGGATCTGGCGGAGGCGGATGAGCTCGAGGATGGCCAGAAAGGTGCAGACCAGCTCGGCCCGGCTGCGCATGGGGCGGATGAGGTCCAGAAACGAGAACGACGCGTGGTCCCGGAGCCGGGCCAGCAGATCCCCGATCTTGTCCGCCACCGTGAACCGCTCCGCCGCGATGTCGCGCAGATCCTCGGCGGGAATCCGCTGCAGGGCGGTCTGGAAGGCGGCGAGCAGATCGAACAGGCTGACGTCGCGGAGGGCGGCCTCGGGGTCGGCCTCGATCCGGGTCTCCTCCTGCCCCCGGGCGAACACCTCGTCCTGGCGCAGCTCCTGCTCCTCCAGAAACGACGCCGCGTCCTTGAACTTCTTGTACTCCACGAGCTGGCGGATGAGATCCCACCGGGGATCCACATCCTCCTCCTCGTCCTCCAGGGGAGCCCGCTCCTCGCGGGGCAGGAGCATGCGGCTCTTGATCAGCAGCAGGGTCGAGGCCATGACCAGGAACTCCCCCGCGATGTTCAGGTCCAGCATCTGCATCAGGTTGAGGTAGGCCAGGTACTGCTCGGTGATGGGCACGATGGGAATGTCGAGGATGTCGAGCTCGTCGCGCTTGATCAGGTACAGAAGCAGATCGAGCGGCCCCTCGAACACCTCGAGCTGCACCTTGTAGTCGCCGGGATCCATGGTGCGGCGCGGCGGCTAGGCGAGGCCCACGGCCCGGCGGGCCGCGTCCAGGGTGCGGCGGGTCTCGGCCCGGGCCCGTTCCGCGCCTGCGGCCAGAATCGCCGCCACCCCGTCCGGGTCGGCGGCCAGGGCCTCGCGGCGCTCCCGGAACGGGGCGAAGTGGGTCTCGAAGGCGTCGGCCAGGGCCTTCTTGGCCTCGCCGTAGCCCAGGCCGCCGGCCCGGTAGCGGGCGGCCATGGCCTCGCGCTCGGCGTCGGACACCAGCAGGCGGTAGAGCTGGAACACGGTGCAGGTCTCGGGATCCTTGGGCTCCTCCACCGTCCGGCTGTCGGTGACGATCTTCATGATCCGCTTGCGGGTCGCCCTGGGATCGGCAAACAGATCCAGGGTGTTGCCGTAGGATTTCGACATCTTCTGCCCGTCCAGGCCGGGCACAGTGGCCACCTGCTCGCGGATCACCGGCACCGGCGGCACGAACACCTCGCCGTACTGGCGGTTGAACTTCTGGGCCACGTCCCGGGCCACCTCCAGGTGCTGCTTCTGGTCCTGGCCCACCGGCACCTGCTCGCCACGCACGGCCAGGATGTCGGCGGTCATGAGCACCGGATAGGCGAACAGGGCGTGGGTGGCGGGGATGCCTTTGGCCGTCTTGTCCTTGAAGGAATGGCAGCGCTCGAGCAGGCCCATGGGGGTGACCACCGAGAGCAGCCAGGTCAGCTCGGTCACCTCGGGCAGGTCGCTCTGGACATAGAAGGCGGTCCGTTCGGGGTCCAGGCCGAGGGCGAGGAAATCGAGCACGGCGTCGCGGATGTGGCCGCGCAGGCGGTCGGGATCGTCCACCGTGGTCAGGGCGTGGTAGTCCGCGATGAACACAAAGCTCTCCGCCCCCTGCTCCTGGAGGTCCAGGATGGGCTTCATCATGCCGAAGTAGTTGCCCAGATGGAGGGCGCCGGAGGGTTGGATGCCGGACAGGACGCGCATGGTCAGAGGGGCCAAGGGTTGCGGACTCGCAAAGCGCGTGACTGTAGGCCAGATCCGCCGGGCGGGCCAAGCGCGAAAGCGGGGGGCGGCGTTGCCGCCGGGGATGGGGGATTGGGGATTGGGGATTGGGGATTGGGGATTGGGGGATCTCCGGTCGTGGCACGGGGGCGCCTGCCCCCGTGCCCACGCCCCCGCGACCGACCTGCGGCCATGCCCAAACACCGCCGCCAC
>PXDE01000058.1 GCA_003566475.1 PVC group bacterium
CACGTCGTAACCGCAGAATGTCGAACGTCGAACTCCGAATGTCGAAGGAAGGCGCTCGCTCGAAGGAACGCACGCCTCGGAGAGGAGGGGCGACCGGGAGGGCGAGGCTCCCGCCGAGCCGGAGCGAGGACAGGCCATGCCCGATCTCCTGGAACGGGCCTGGCACCCTCCAGGAACGGACCATGGCTTTCCCTCGCTCGCGGCTCATCCCGCCCGTGGCGGGATTCGCCCTCCCGGCCCGCTGCGCGATACTCTCCCCCCCGCGGCCCAGCCGGATGGGCGCAAAGAGTCCGCGCTGTGGAATGAGCCGCCGACGTAGGTCTGGCTTGCAGTCGGACACAAACGCCGCAGGGATCCGGCTACAAGCCGGACCTGCGACGGGGCGTTGTCTCAGAGCAGTTTTTTCGCGGTTCAGGACGGGCTGGGGCTGAATCGTTCCGGCTCGGGCCAGAGGGGCGGCGCCGGAGGCGGGGCCTGCGGGGGCGTCCCCGGCCGGGGCTGCGGATGCCGGAGACGAGGGCGCTTCAGCGCCTGCGGGCGGAGTCCTTTTGGGCTTGTGGCCCGGGCCGGTTTCGACCACGGTTTCTGGCCCTATGGAAACCACCGTCATCCTACTCAAACCCGACTGTCTCGCCGCCGCCAAGGCGGGCGAGGTGATCGGCCGCTTCGAGGCGGCCGGCTTCGTGATCCGCGGCTGCAAGATGATGCAGCTCACCTCGGACCTCCTCCGGGAGCACTACAGCCATCTCCTGCAGCTCCCGTTCTACCCCGAGATCGAGGGGTTCATGATGAGCCGCCCGGTCATCGCCATGGCCATCGCCGGCGACAACGTGATCGAGCGGGTGCGGGATCTGCTGGGGCCCACCAACTCGACCAAGGCCCCCAAGGGCACCATCCGCGGCGACCTCGGCAAGGATGTGATGCACAACGTGGTCCACGCCTCGGACGGACTCGAGACGGCGGCCGCCGAGCTGAAGCGGTTCTTCGCCGACGGCGAGCTGTTCGACATCCCGGCGGGCTGATCCCTGCCCCCCTCGGGGGCGAGACGGGCGGATCGCCATGGCCTCCCCGGAACCCGAACGCCGGGCCGCCCTCCTCGACGGGGCCGGGATGGCCGCGCCCTGGCTGGCCGTTGGCGTCGGCTGGCTCATCCTTGGTTCGGGCTGGGCAGCCATCCTGATCTACCACGCGCTCGTTCTCGCGCTGCGGTTCGCGTGCCCGGACCGAGCGCGGATCCGGCCATTCGCCGGCCGCGCCTGCTGGCGGGCGCTGCCCGCCGCCGCCGCCGGGCCCGTGGCCTGGGTGCTTCTGCCCCACATCGTCGGGGAGGCGGGGCTGACGGCCTGGCTGGCCCGGCATGGGCTTTCCGGCGGCTCGCTTTTGGCCATGGCCGTCTACTTCGCCGCTGTCCACCCGGTGGTGGAGCAGATGCACTGGCGTCCCCTTCGCGGTCGGGGCTGGCCGGCCCATGCGGCGTTCGGCGGCTACCACGCGCTGGTTCTGAGTTCGCTTCTATCCGTCGTCTGGGTCGCCGGCATCGTGCTTGGTCTGGTCGGGGTATCGTGGTGGTGGGGGCGCGAGGACACCGGCCCCGCCCCCGGAACCCCCCTGGCCGCCCACCTCCTGGCCGACGCCTCCCTCGCGACGGCCATGCTCCTGCTCATCTATTAGGCAGAACCAGGCGAACCGCAGAGGTCGCGGAGGTTACGGGGGTTCACAGAGGGGAAGGGAAGGGGTAGAACCACGGATGGACCCTACTTCGCGCAGCCGCTTCGTAGGGCAAGCTGCGGATGAACACGGATGGGGGAGGGGTCGGCCTGTAGCCGAAGCCGCGGAGCCTTTGGCCGCCACAGGGAACGCCGACGGACAATGGGCTTGTGCCTGTACCCGCCCAGGAGCATTCTGGCTGCCATGAGTTCGGAACCTCCGACCGTTCCTCCGGTGGCCGCTACACCGGCACCTCTTCCTCCTCCTCCTCCTCCGCCGCAACGCAAAGGGCTGAGCGGCTGCGGCATCGCGGCCATCGTGCTGGGCGTACTGGCGGTCGTCGGGATTCCGCTCCTGCTCGTCTTCGCCGCGATCCTCGCGCCCGCCGTCCTCGGCGGGTTGGCCCGGGCCCAGCGGACGGAGATGATCGCCAACGGGCGCACCATCAGCCAGGCGGTACTCTCCACGTATATCGGAAAGAACTTCCCTTATGCCGTGTATGTGGAGGATGAGGAGACAACGGCGGAGTACCTCACCACTCTTGTCACCGACGGCTATCTGGGGGTGGATCGGGGGTTCTTCTCCGGGCCGCGCATGCCATCCGGGAAGGGGCCGATCTCCCGTGAAGCACCCCTGCGCAGCGAGGAGAACGCCTGGCGGATCGTAACCAGAGTCTGGGGGGAGGACCCTGCCGTCACGCCGCTTCTGGTCACCCGGAACTTCGCTTCGGACACGCTGGACGAGCGTCCCCGGCTTTCGGATGAGCCGCCCTTCGGCCGTCAGGGCGTGGTGGTGGCGACGGTGGGAGGCTCCGCGATGTTCCTGCCCGCCGACCGGCTCGACGAGGAGTGGGCCGCCCTCGTCGCCGAGCACCTGCGCGACCGGCGCATCCTGCCGCCCTGATCCCGCCTCGGGTTGAGTGGAGAGCCAGTAGGTCGGCCATTCCTGGCTGACCCCGCAGGGGAACGAACACGGTCTGCATATGGATACGACTGCGCCGAACGCGGTTGTGGTGGCGATGCACAGGTCTGGAACGGGCCGAGCGCGGGGGTGAAGCGGCTGGCGGGATCCGACTTCGCCCGCCTTTGCACGGCCTCGGCGGACACGGCCAAGGCGCCGGATGGGTCGGACGCAACCCCTTCAGGGTAGGGATGTTATCCCGCCCTGGCACCCAGGGTAGCTCGTTCCTCGCAACCCTGGGCTGGGGCTACGTAGCCCCGTTGGGGCATCCGGATGCGCAGTCGGCGGCTTTCGCGTCCGCTTAGGTTGACGCTAATCCGCAGGGCGGGACGAGGACGCACGTTCGGTGCCGGGCTGGAGGAAGGCTGGACAACGGCTCCCCTTCCGCCCGCGCGTGCTCGCTCCATGCGCGGTCCGCAGTCACAGACTGCGGACTACGGGGGACGGTGCCCTTCCGGACGCAGCGGACGGTGTTTCACCTCGAATCCCTCCGGATGGCCAGAGGGTGCGGGATGGTCGTTGAGGATTCCTCGCCGGCGGCATACGCTGTGGCCATGGACGTGGCGCAGGATCCGTTCGAGATCATGGTGGCCTGGCGGATCGGCGACCTCTGCGAGATCGAGGCGATCATGGCGTTGGAGGAGGAATTCGGGATCGATTTCGAGGAGCAGCCGGATGACTTCATCATGAGGGCCACGTTCCGTGACGTTGTCCGATGGATTCTGGAAACAAGGGAGGCCAGCCAAGCCTCGCATGCCCATTCGCAATCCGCCGGAGTGCGGCCTCCTCTGGGCAGGGAGGCTGATGTTCCCTAACCGCCCTCCCCGGCGGAACTTAGGAAGGGCGGGGCGCGGTTGGCACCGGATCTCCATGACCCGACCGCAGCGGCCACGGACCGTCTGCGCGATGAGGGCGCCTGATAGGGCAAGGGACGGTCACCATGTCGGCCCGGTCAGCCCGGCCGCAGGAGGGGTAGATCGGGAAAGTACCGCCGGAGGTACCCCCGGTCCACGGCGGCCAGCCGGTCCGCCTGGGCGCTGGCGTGGGCGGCTACGATGAAGTCGGGGAGGAGGTGCTGGCGGGGGCCGCCCTCGCGCCGGTAGGCCAGGAACACCTGACCGGCCAGATAGGCGGCTTCGGGCGTGATCGGGTCGAACCGGATCCCGAGGCGGTGCCAGTCGCGGACGAGATCGCTCAGGTCGGCATAGCCGGGGGCAACTTCCGCGAACGTGACCGGGCAGGCCACGAGAACTCCCTCCTCCGACGCGGTCTGCACCGCGTCTCGCCATGGCTCCCAGCCCGGTTCTCGTTTCAGGATCCGCAGCAGGACCGACGCATCAAGGGCGGTGCGCACGGCGGCGTCCCCTGGTCGGTGGAAGGGCGACCGGACCTCTCAGCTCGTCTAGCGCCTGGTCGGCGCTCCGGCCGGGGAAGGGATCCTTCCAGCCCTGACCCACGTCCTCCCAGGCCCCGTCCGGGATGGGACGGGTGGCTTTGAGGTAGGGGGCGTCCTCATCGAACTCCAGAACATCCCCGGTCCGGAGCCCCAGGCGGGTCCGGATCGCCTGCGGGATGGTGACCTGGCCTTTGCTGGTAAGGGTTGCTTTCATAGGCTTTATGTAAGACTAAGAAGTAAGGAAATCAAGGGCGTTTTTCCAGGTGCACGACACCGAAGTAGGTTTTCTGCAGAAGGCGGCAGGGATTTGGGAAGGCCGGGCGTGAGATCAGGCAGGAAGGCCCGACCTGCTTTGGGGCGGCCTGATCGCCTTCCGGCTCAGACCCGCACGGGCTCGGGGAGGGGATGGTCCTCGCTGACCGGGTCCAGGGTCTCGGCGAGCAGGACGAGCGCGGGGTCGCCGGGGACGAGGGTGGTGTGCCAGACCCCGGCCCGGACCAGGAGCGGGCGGTCCAGGTCGAAGGCCTCGACCTCGTCCGGCCGGTCCGGGGGGGCCAGGACCAGCACCGCGTGTCCGGCCGAGGGGGCGAAGATCTCGTCGGTGTTGAGGTGGCGGTGCACCGAAGGGTGCTCGCGGTCGACCGCCCGGTTGAGGCCGACCTGCCAGCCCTTCGCCTCGGCGTCGGACGCCACGACCTGGAACCGGTCGGCCTTCGCCTCCAGGATGCGGCCGTAGGGGGCGAAGGTCTCGTCGGTGAGCGGGCGGGGAGTGAGGCGCATGGGGGTGATTCAGTGTTCAGGGTTCAGGGGTCAGGGGGAGAGGGGCTTTGCGGCTGGTGGCGGCGGGGAAGGGGCGGTGGATCTCCTGCTCTAAGACACGCAGAAGGATGCCGCTCTCCCTCGCAGACTCGGTCGAGCGGCCGCTACAGGGCGTTGGGTGCTTCCGTAGCATCTCATCGCCCCCAGCCGGCTGGCCCATCGTGCCAGCGCGGCGACTGGCCTCTGAACCCTGGACCCTGAACCCTTCCGCCCCATGGCGGTGGATGGCGGCTTGCCATGGCTGGGGCGGGGGGATAGCATGTGGGGGTTTTGCGACTTCGGGGCGGAGTAGCTCAGCGGTTAGAGCAGAGGCTTCATAAGCCTTGTGTCGCGGGTTCGATTCCCGCCTCCGCTACCATCCCCTTCCGCCGCCGCACCCCGGGCGGGGTCAGTTGCTCTGTCGGCCCTGGACCCCTTTGGTCCCCTTGGTGATCTCGCGGGCCTTGGCATGGGGCCGGAGGTCGCGCACGGCCTGGCCCGCCCGCCACATCTCGGAGTCGCGGATGGCGGCCAGCTCCTTGCCCAGGCGCTCGGCGTAGTCGGGGCGGCCGCAGACCCGGAGGACGCGGGCGGCCTCCTGGCCGGTCTTCACCCGCTCGTAGAGCTCCTTGAACACGGGCAGGGTGGCCTTCCTGAACTTGGGCTTCCAGTCGAGGGCCCCGCGCTGGGCGGTGGCCGAGCAGTTGGAGTACATCCAGTCCATGCCGTTCTCGTCCACGAGCCGGATCAGGCTCTGGGTGAGCTCCTCGACCGTCTCGTTGAAGGCCTCGCTGGGGGAGTGGCCGTTCTTGCGGAGCACGTCGTACTGGGCCTCCATGATCCCGGCCAGGGCGCCCATGAGCACCCCGCGCTCGCCGGTGAGGTCGCTGGTGACCTCCTTGTCGAAGGTGGTGGGGAACAGGTAGCCCGACCCGATGCCGATGCCCACGGCCAGGCAGCGCTCCTCGGCCCGCCCGGTGAAGTCCTGGAACACCGCGTAGCTGGAGTTGATGCCCACGCCGGAGAGGAAGTTGCGGCGGACGTTCAGGCCCGAGCCCTTGGGCGCGACCATGATCACATCGACGTTGGCCGGGGGGACGACCTTGGTCTTATCCCGGTAGGCGATGGAGAACCCGTGGGAGAAGTAGAGGGCGTCGCCCTCGCTGAGGTTCTTCTTCACCATGGGCCAGATGGCCATCTGGGCGGCGTCGGTCACCAGCATCTGGATGATGGTGCCGCGCTGGACCGCCTCCTCGATCTCGAACAGCGTCTGGCCCGGCTTCCAGCCGTCCTTGACCGCCCGGTCCCAGTCCCGCTTGAACCGCTTGGCCTGGCCGATGATGACGTTGAATCCGTTGTCCTTGAGGTTGAGGGCCTGGGCCGGGCCCTGCACCCCGTAGCCGATGATGGCGATGGTCTCCTTCTTAAGGACCCGGCGGGCCTTGGACAGGGGGAACTCTTTGCGGGTCACGACGTCTTCCTTGACGCCGCCGAAATCGATCTTGGCCATGGGGTGTCTCCTGGTTGAAAGCGATTGGAGTACCGGAAGGGGGGAGCGAAGTCAAGGCCGGGAGCGCCGGTCGTGGGCGACCACGGAGACGGCGAAGAGGGCGGCGGTGTCGGTGCGGAGCACGAGGGGGCCGAGGTCGGTGACCCTTCCGCCCCAGGCGACGGCCCGGGCGACCTCGTCGGGGTCGAGGTCGCCTTCGGGGCCGATCAGGATGCCGACATGCCGGGCGGCCGGGTGGTCGGCAAGGAGGGAGGCGAGGGGACGGCGGGCGCCCTCGAGCGTGCAGACCAGGAGCAGGTCGCAGGCCCGGGCGGCCGGGGCCAGCCCGTCGAGGCCGGGCACGGGGGCGATCTCGGGCAGCCAGGGGTTGCCGCACTGCTTGATGGCCGCCACGGCCACCCGGCGCCACCGGTCGGCCTTGGCGGCGAGGCCGCGGGCGTCGGCCCGGGCCACGCTTCGGGCGGCCACGAAGGGCCGGATCGCGCGCACCCCCAGCTCGGTGGCCTTTTGGACGAGTCCGTCCATGGGCTGCTCGCGGATGAGCGCGGGCAGGAGGTCGATCACGGTGGTCGGCCCGGGCTCGGTGCGGGGCGGGCCGCACCGGAAGGCCAGCCGCCGCCGGTCGACCGCCGTGGCCGTGGCCTCGGTCCGGCGGCCCGCGCCGTCGAGGATCTCGAACCGGTCGCCGGGGCGCAGCCGCTGGACCTGGACCAGGTGCCGCCGCTCCTCCTCGGGCAGATCCGCGGGCACGGGATCCCAGCCGTCCGGGGGGCAGAACGCGCGCACGGCGGGCTCAGCTCCGGATCGCCCGCCGGTTCTCGTAGAACTGCTCGACCGTCCGATGGACGCGCCGGCGCCAGGGGTAGTTGCTGTCCTTCATGGTGGCGGCCAGCTCCTCGATCCGCTTGCGCTGGTCCCGGCTGAGCCCGGTGGGCACCTCGGCCCGCAGAGTGACGTGGTGGTCGCCGTCGCGGCCGCCCCGGAGGCCGGTGACCCCCTTGCCCCGGACCCGGAAGGTGGTGCCGCTCTCGGTGCCCGGGGGCACTTTGAGCCGGGCGAACCCATGGATGGTGGGCACCTCGATCTCCCCGCCGAGGACCAGGGTCTCGAAGGGCACGGGGTAGTCGCAGTGGATGTCGGTGTCGGTGCGGTGGAACAGCTCGTGGGGCTTCACATGGAGCACCACATAGAGGTCGCCGGGAGGGCCGCCGCGATGGCCGCCCTCGCCCTTGCCGGCGAGCCGGAGCCGGGAGCCGGTCTCCACGCCGGCCGGGATGCGGAGGGTGAGGGACCGCCGCTCGCGGACGCGCCCCGAACCGCCGCAGGCGGCGCAGCGGGCGCTGGCCACCTTGCCCGCGCCCTGGCAGTTGGGACAGGTCTGGCGGACCTGGAAGAACCCGCCGGCCGAGCGGACCACCTGGCCCATGCCCCGGCAGGTGGGGCAGGTCTCCTGCTTGGACCCGGGCTCGGCTCCGGTGCCGTGGCAGGCCTCGCAGGCCCCCTGGATGGTCAGGGCCAGCTCGCGCTGCGAGCCGAACACCGCCTCCTCGAATTCGATCTCGAGGTCGTAGCGGAGGTCGGCGCCCCGGTTGGCGGCCTCGCGTCGGCCGCCCCGGCCGCCGCCGAAGAAGTCCTCGAAAATGCTGCCGCCGCCTCCGAAGGCGCCCATGAACGTGCGCAGGGCCTCCTCGAGGTCGATGCCCCCGAACCCGCCGCCGGGGCCGCCGGGGCCGCCCCCCGCGCCGCCCACCCCGGCATGGCCGAACTGGTCGTAGCGCTGGCGCTTGGCGGCGTCGCTGAGCACCTCGTAGGCCTCGGAGATCTCCTTGAACGTCTCCTCGGCCTCGACGTTGCCGGGGTTCTTGTCCGGGTGGTACTTGACGGCCAGCTTGCGGTAGGCCTTCTTGACCTCCTCGGCCGAGGCCGACCGGGAGATCCCCAGCACCTCGTAGTAGTCGCGCTTGGTCGCCATCAGGCCTCCGCGCCGTCTCCGGCGTCTTCGGCCCCCTCGCCGTCCTCCGTCGCCCCGGCGTCCTCCGGAGGGCCGCTCGACACCACCACCTGGGCCGGGCGCAGCAGCCGGTCCGCGAACCGGTAGCCCCTGCGGATCTGGACCGCCACATGATGGGCCGGAACCTCCCCGTGGGGCAGGAAGGAGACCGCCTCGTGGCACTCGGGATCGAACGGCTCGCCCTCGGCGTCGATGGGGACGAGCCCCGACCGGCCGAGCACGCCGATCAGCTCGTCGTAGACCAGGCGGAATCCGTCCACCACGGCCGCGCCGGCGTCGTGGGCCACGGCGGATTCCAGGCCCTTCTCCATGTGGTCGAGCACCGAGAGCAGGCGCCCGGCCAGCTCCTCCTGGGCCCGGACCGTCCATTCCGCCTGCTCCCGGCGGGTGCGCTTCTGGAAGTTCTCGAACTCGGCCATCAGCCGGACATACCTGTCTTTCCAGAGCGCGGCCTCTTCGGCGGCGTCGGGGGTGTCCGGCCCGGCGGCGGGCTCGGTTTCCGGGGCCGGGGCCTCCGGGGCATCCGTGCCGGCGGCCTCGGGGGCGGCCTCGGCGTCAATGTCGGTGGGATCGGTCATGGTGTCGGACATGCGGGGGGAAGGGTTGTTCGGCGGAGCCGTGGGATTCCAAACCGGCTAGGATAGGCCGTGGGCGGGAAAGGTCAACCGTGGGCCGGGGCGGGGCCCGCGGCGGGCGGTCAACGGGCCGCCGCGTCGGCCACGCGCAGGGCGACCATGGTCATGTCGTCGTGCTCGGGCACCTGGCCGGCGTAGCGTTCGAGCTGGCGGCGGACCTTGTAGAGCACCTGGGCGGGGGCCTCGCCGCAGGTCGACCGGAGCGCCTCGTAGAGCCCTTCGTAGCCCCATTCGTCCCCGGCCGCGTTCTGGGTCTCGGTGAGGCCGTCGGTGAAGGCGGCGACCAGGTCGCCGGGCCGAAGCTGGAACCGCCGCTCCTCGATCGACCCGTCGAACAGGTCGGGGGTGGCCAGGCCCACGCCCATGCCGCCGGACTCGATCTCCTCGAGGCTTCCGTCGGCGTGGACGACCACCGGCTGGAGGTGCCCGCCCCGGCTCACCACCAGCTCGAGGGTGGCGAGGTCGAGGACCATGTAGAGGATGGTGACGAACATGTCCTCGGCGATGTCGTCGCTGATGACCCGGTTGAGGGCCCTGAGCACGGCGGCGGGGGAGGCCTCGCCCAGCGCCTGGGCCCGGAGCACGCTGCGGCAGATGGACATCATGATGGCCCCGGCGATGCCCTTGCCCGAGACATCGGCGATGACGATGCCGAGGCGGGTGTCGCCCAGCGGGATGAAGTCGTAGTAGTCGCCGCCCACCTCCCGGGCGGGGAAGTTGAACGCGGCGAGGTCGAGGCCGGGCCGCGAGGGGAGGGTCTCGGGGAGGAGCGAGCGCTGGATCTGCCGCGCCACGACGAGGTCGTTGTCGAGGAGCTTCTTCTCGGCCAGGGCGTCCTTGAACCGGGCGAAGTGGAGGGAGACCGAGGCCTGGTCGGCCAGGGAGGTCAGGATGTCGAGGTCGTGCGGGGTGAAGCTGTCGCGTCCGGAGGGGAGGGCGGCCGCGAGCACGCCCAGCACCTCGCCCCGGAATCGCATGGGGGCGAAGATCAGGCTCCGGGGGTGCAGCAGGTCGTTGGTGTAGCGGGGCACCCGGGGATCCGAGGCGGCGTCGAGGATGATGACCCCCGCCCCGGTCTGGGCCACCGAACCGATCAGCCCCTCGCCGAGGCGGCAGGGCCGCTGGCGGACGAGTTCCTGGACCTGAGCGGTCTTCCAGACCTCGACATCGAGGCTGGGGTCGGCTTCGCCGACGAGGGGCGGGAACAGGCCGGCCACGGCGGCCGCGCGGAGCCGCATCGCCTCGTCCTCGCCCTCGGCC
>PXDE01000145.1 GCA_003566475.1 PVC group bacterium
CAGCGCCAGGAGCAGGAGGCCCGGGAGGCGAGCACCCGCCGGGGCCTGATCGGCAGCGGCGACCGCAGCGAACGCATCCGCACCTACAACTTCCCGCAGAACCGGGTCACCGACCACCGGATCAACCTCAGCCTGTACAGTCTCGACCGGATCCTGGAGGGCGGGCTCGACGACCTCGTCGACGCCCTGATCTCCCACCACGTGCGCGAGCAGCTCGCGGACGAGCTGGAGGAGGCGAGGTGAGGGCGGAGGGGTGGAGACGTTCCTGCTCGGAGACACCAGGCACCGCCACGGATGTCGCTCTCCGCTGGCCACACGCCGGGGGGCTCCCCCTTGTGGCGGCCGTTCGACCGAGTCCTCGAGGGAGAACGGCTCCGGGCGGAGGACGAGGGAGAGGACGACGCGAGACAGAAGTCGAACACACTGGGCGGATGCCGCTCTCCCTCGCAGACTCGGTCGAGCGGCCACTACAGGGCGTTGGGTGCTTCCAGGGCGCCTTTTTGCTCTCATCCGGCTGGCCCATCGGACCCACGGCCGTCACTGTCCACTGACCACCTCCCGTCTCCGCCCACGAACCATGCCCACCCTTCCTGAAGCGCTAAGACAGCTCACCTCGCACCTGCAGTCAGGCGGGGTCTTTCAGCCGGACAGGACGGCCGCATGGGTCGTCAGCGAGGCGACCGGCATTCCCCGCCTTGAACTGAGCCTTCATCCGGGTCGGCCGGTTTCCCCGTCCGAGCTGGCCGCCCTCGACGACGGCGCGGCGCGCCTGCTTCGGGGCGAGCCGCTGGCCTATGTGCTCGGAACCTGGGGGTTCCATGGGCTGGAGATCCGCTGCGATTCCCGGGCCCTGATTCCCCGGCCGGAGACGGAGGAGCTGGTGGAGCAGGCCATCCGGCGGGGTGGCGCGAGGATCCTGGATGTGGGGACGGGCACCGGCTGCGTCGCCCTGGCCCTGGCGGCGGCCCTCCCCGACGCGGAGATCCATGCCCTGGACCGGTCCGAGGAGGCTCTGGCCCTGGCCCGCGAGAACGCGGAGCGTCTCGGCCTGGCCCGGAGGGTGCGCTTCCACCTCGGCGACCTGCGCGAGGGATTGCCCGGAGGTCCCTATGATGGCATCGTCTCCAATCCGCCGTATGTCACGGAATCGGAATGGGCGGAACTCGACCGGTCGGTCCGGGACTATGAGCCGCCCCTGGCTCTCCGGGGTGGTCCGGACGGCCTGGAGCTGATCCGGGCCCTGGCCTCGGCCGCGCGTGCGGCGGTGGCGCCCGGGGGCTGGCTGGCCCTGGAGATCGGGGCGGCTCAGGGGCCGGCCGTCCTGGAGATCCTGGAGGGGTCCGGCTGGCGTCGGGGCCGGATGCTTCCGGACGCGGCGGGACGGGACCGGATCGCCATCGGAGACGCAACCCATGTTTGAATCGCTGAGCTCATCGCTGCAGACCGTGCTCCGGGATCTCCGGGGCTATGGACGTCTGTCCGAGGCCAACATCAAGGACGCCCTGCGCCACGTGCGCCTGGCCCTGCTCGAGGCCGACGTCAACTACCAGGTGGCCCGGGAGTTCGTGGACCGGGTGCGCGAGAAATGCCTGGGGGCGGATGTGGTCCAGAGCGTGACCCCCGGCCAGCAGGTGGTGAAGCACGTCCAGGATGAGCTGGTGGCCCTGCTCGGGGGATCCCGACGGGACTTCGACCTGCAGGCCCACCCGGCGGCGGTCATGCTCCTCGGCCTGCACGGCGCGGGCAAGACCACCACCTGCGCCAAGCTGGCCCGGCGCTGGAAGGCCGAGGGCCGGCGGGTGCTGGTGGCGGCCTGCGACATCCGCCGACCGGCCGCCGTGCATCAGCTCAAGGTGCTATGCGAGCGGGAGGGGGTGGATGTCATCGAGCCCCGGCCCGGGGAGAGCGTGCCCGACATCGCGGACCGGGCCCGCGACGAGGCGATCCGGGGACGCTACACCGTGCTCCTCCTCGATACCGGAGGGCGGTTCCAGATCGACGAGGAGCTGGTGGGCGAGCTCAAGGAGATCCAGACCCGGGTCCGCCCCCGCAACCGGGTGCTCGTGCTCGACGCGGCCATCGGCCAGGAGTCGGTCGAGGTGGCCCGCCGGTTCCACGAGGAGGTGCAGATCACCGGGCTGATCCTGACCAAGCTCGACGGCGACGCCCGGGGCGGGGCGGCCCTGTCCGTGGTCTCGGTGGCCCAGTGCCCCATCCTGGCCGTGGGCACGGGGGAGTCCGCCGCCGATCTCGAGCCCTTCCACCCCGACCGCATGGCCTCCCGGATCCTGGGCATGGGCGACGTGGTGAGCCTGGTGGAGAAGGCCCAGGAGAAGGTGGACTTCGAGGCGGCGGAGGACCTCGAGGCCAGGATGAGGAAGCAGACCCTGGACCTTGACGACTTCCTGTCCCAGCTTCGGATGATGAAGCGGATGGGCCCCCTGCGCGGGCTGCTCGACATGCTGCCGGGCATGGACCGGATCCCCGAGAAGGCCAAGGCCCAGCTTCAGAACTCGGACGGGGACTTCCGGCGGATCGAGGCCATCATCTGCAGCATGACCCCCCAGGAGCGGCGCACCCCCCGGATTCTTAACGCCCGCCGCAAGCAGCGGGTGGCCCGGGGCAGCGGGACCGAGGTGCGGGAGGTCAACCAGCTCCTCCGCCGGTTCGACGACGCCCAGCGGATGATGAAGCGCATGAAGCAGATGCAGCGCCAAAAGGGCTTGCGCGGCCGCCGCCGCTGAACTACAAGGTAGCGTTTGCACATCGAGAGGGGAGTCCCGGCCGGGACCGCCCCCATTCCGGAGGCATGACAGATCGTATGGCCGTAACCATCAGACTTCGCCGCATGGGCGCCAGGAATTCCCCCTTCTACCGGGTGGTGGTCTCGGACCGCCGTTTCGCCACCAGCGGGCGGTTCATCGAGTCCATCGGCTGGTACGACCCCCTCAAGGCGGATGCCCCGTTCTCCCTGAATCTGGAGCGGGCCGAGTACTGGCTTGGCGTGGGGGCCACCGCCTCGCCCACCGTGAAGAGCCTGGTCAAGAAGGCCCGGGAGGGCCTGTCCGCCGTCACGCCCGGGGCGACCCGACGCGACCTGCGGGCCGTGGACTCGGCCAAGCCCAAGGCCAAGCCCGTGCCCGCCGAGGCCGAGGCGTCCCCCGAGGCCCAGGCGCCCGCCGCGTCCGAGGACGCCTCCGCGCCCGCCGCAGAAGGCTAGGGCCCGACCATGCGCAAGCTCCTTGAGCCCGTCTGCCAGGCCCTGGCCGACCAGCCGCAGCAGATCCGGGTGAACCAGCTCACAGGCACCCGGACCGAGATCATCGAGATCCGCTGCGCGGACGGAGACCGGGGCAAGCTCATCGGCAAGAACGGCCGCACGGTCGAGTCGCTCCGAGCCCTGGCCGGGGCGCTGGCCGCCAAGGACGGCCGCCGGGCCGTGCTCGAAGTCGCGGAATAGCTGGGAGCGCCGCCATGGCGGCTTCCGCCCAGCGCATCGACGTCGTCACCCTGTTCCCGGACATGCTCCGGGCCGTGCTCGACGAGAGCATGATGCGCCTGGCCCAGTCCCGGGGCGCGGCCGCCTTCGGCCTCATCAACCCCCGCGATTTCACCACCGACCGCCATCGTTCGGTGGACGCTCGTCCGTTCGGGGGCGGGCCGGGGATGGTCATGATGCCGGACCCCCTGTTCCAGGCCGTGGAGTCGGTGCGCGCCCCGGAGTCCCGGGTCATCCTGCTCGGCCCCCGGGGGCGGACCCTGACCCATGCCGTGGCCCGGGATCTGGCCGGACAGCCGCACCTGATCCTGATCTGCGGGCATTACGAGGGCGTGGACGAGCGGGTGCGCGAGCATCTGGCCGACGAGGAGATCTCCATCGGCGACTACGTGCTGACCAGCGGCACCCTGGCCGCCGCCGTCCTGATCGACGCCGTGGTCCGCCTGCGTCCGGGCGTGCTGGGCGCGGGGGAGGGGGCCACCGAGTCCGAGTCGTTCGCCCAGGGGATGCTGGAGTGCCCGCAGTACACCCGACCGGCCGACTACCGGGGCTGGACGGTGCCCGAGGTGCTGCGGTCGGGCCACCACGCCGAGATCGAGGCCTGGCGTCACGAGCAGGCGCTCCGGGTCACCCGCCGCCTGCGGCCGGACCTCCTGGACCCGTAGCTGCGGCCGTCTCCGTAGCTGCGCCCGCCAAGGGCGCGGCCCGCGCGGGGAACGAGGCGACGCCGCGCCCGGACGGGAGTTTCGAGCCTGTAGCCGTGTCCGCCAGGACGTGGACGGGTATGAGCCGAGAACGCAGCCGCGCCCGGGCAGGAGCTTCGCGCGGCCCGGGCTCCTGCTCCCGTCGTTCCCGGAGGCGTCCACCTCCTGGCGTCGGTGGCTACATGGGCTTCGCGCGGGGCGGTCTCGTGTTCCCGTCGTTCCCGGCATCCACCGGCTGGCGTCCCGCAAGGCGCATTCGCGTCAACCTATGCCCATGCGCACAGGAGCCGTTTGATTGAATCGCCGCTTCAGGGCTCCAAACCATTGAAATACCGGGTACCTGGGCCTTGCGGCCCAGGCTGGACTGAATCGCCCCTCCGGGGCTTGCGGGCGAAGCGGACAGGTGGATCCATGCCGAGCCCCGAAGGGGCGACTCAGATCAGCCCAGGGCGAAAGCCCTGGGGACCAGCGTTCCATATGGCCAGGAGCCCTGAAGGGGCGATTCAACGGGAGGTACACGCCGCGTAAGGTTGACGCGAATGCGCAAGGCGGGACTACGGGAGGGCGCGGCCTGGAGACGGCCCGGGCGCACGGCACGCAGGCGTCAGAAGCGATGCTTCCCCGCGTGGGGCTGCACGGTCTCATACAGACGCCCGGCATGGAAGGCCCGCCAGGAGCCGCCCAGCCCCTCGATGTCCGCGGCCAGATCGGCCAGATCGTGGTAATCGGCCTGCACCATCGCGGTGAGCCGACCCGGTTCGCCCCAGCCCATCCAGTGGATGCGGGCGCCGAAGCATGTGCGGACGGCGGCCTCCGCCCGGGAGCGGACATCGTCGGAGGGCGGCGTCTCGAAGCGGACCTCGAACGTGTCCAGATACTCGCCATCCCGGTTCCGGAGGCGGTTGCCGTGAAGCTCCTCAAGCGTGCGGCGGTCGTAGAAATGGCGTGACATGGGCAGGAGCCTAGGGCCATGGCCCGGCTTGGGCAAGCCGCACCTTGGTCGGGTGGGGTGTCCGGTCTCGATTCCACGTCACCGACCGGGTAGGATCCTGGCCATGACCACCGTCAACCTCGCGCACGACGCGTTTCTTGTGAATGGCTCCCCCACCCATGCCGGGCGGAGCTGGCAGGGGTACCCCCTGGAAGGGCTTCTGCTCAACGCCCGGCTGGTTCAGGCCGTGTTCGACGACCTCAATCCGGAGACCCGGTCCCGGTGGAACTATCCCGACGGTCCCTGGGATCCCGAGCGCAACACCCGCGAGTTCCTGGCCGCGATGCCCGAATGGCGGGCCCATGGCCTGGACGCCTTCACCGTCAACTTCCAGGGCGGCAGCCCCCGCGGCTACAGCCAGGAGCAGCCCTGGCACAATTCGGCCTTCCGGGCCGACGGCTCGCTCCGTCCGGACTACGTGGACCGGATGGGCCGGGTGCTCGACCGCGCCGACGAGCTGGGGCTGGTGGTGATCCTTGGTCTCTATTACTTCGGCCAGGACCATCGCCTGGCCGACGAGGCGGCCCTGCGGCGCGGCGTGACGGGCGCCCTGGACTGGCTCAAGGAGGGCGGCTGGGACCACCTTCTGATCGAAGTCGGGAACGAGCAGGACAACCGCAAGTACACCCACAGCCTGCTCCGCCCCCCGCGCTGTCTGGGTCTGCTGGCCCAAATCCGGCGGGAAGGCCGATGGCCGGTGAGCCTGTCCCTGTGCGGGGGGCGGGTTCCCACCCCGGAGATGATCGAGGCCTGCGACTTCGTCCTGCTCCACGGCAACGGGGTGGAGAATCCGGACCGGATCCGGGAGATGGTCGACGCGGTGCGGGACGCGGCGACCTGGCGGGGGCAGCCGATTCTGGTCAACGAGGACGACCACTACGGCTTCGACCAGCCGGACTTCAACGCCCGGGCGGCGGTCAGCCGCCACGCCGGGTGGGGGTATTTCGACTACCGTCGCGAGGGCGAACCGTTCGCCGACGGGTACCAGTCCGTCCCTGTGGACTGGAGCATCGGCTCCGACCGGAAGCGGGCGTTCTTCGGATGGGTGCGGGAGGTTTCGGGGGGCAGGGATCGGTGATCAGTGGTCCTTCGTCCACTGATCTTAGTCCCCACCTTAGTCCCTCTCCCCCGTGCCTCCGGGTTCCCTTGGGTGGCGTGGGGATTTCTCTCGGGTCCGGCGGCTCATGCTGGGGGCAGGGCACGGGGGCGGGCGCCCCCGTGCCACGTCAGGACCGCAGAATGCCGAAGGAAGGCATCGGCCGGACCTGTCCGGGCGCTGAAGGCGCCGCTGCCTAACGGAGCCTGGGGCGCAGGCCGCGTCGCGCCGGAGGCGTGCACGCGGACAAGCCTCAGGAACCAGCGCCTCCCGACCCGCCCTAAGGGGCGGCCGCGAGCGAGAGGCCTGTCGAGGTGCTTCGAGTCGGCCGGGCCAGATCAGCCTCCGGCCTGCCGCGGCGAAGTCTGACGGAGACGGGCGGAAGTCAAGGCCGCGTGATCCCTCTGGCGAGGGAAACGCGGTCTCGGGACGGTGTCGCACGGGGTGAGGAGGCGATGCGGTCTGGTGCGTCGGGATGCCTCGCGGCTCCTCCTCATGGAGCCGGTCCGAAAAGGGCGCTTGCTCCGGCGCTCACCGCGGTTGGCCGAGCACGGTGAAGTGCAGGTCGGAGACCCGGCGGGGGCCGAAGGTGGCCTGGAGCTTGGCCAGGAGCTGGGGGCGCAGGCGCATGAGCTCGGCCATCCAGATCGAATGGTCCACCTCCACGGTGAGCCGGCCGTTCCGGCACTGGACCAGCCTGGCATGGGCGGCGATCTGGGGCCCCACCGCCTCCGGCCAGCCCCGCTCGAGATCGGCGGGGGGGAGGGCGGCGGCCTCGCGGGCGCCGTCGAGCGCCCGGTCCAGTACCTCCCTCGCCGACTCGGTATGCCGGCCCGGGGGCTGGTCTTCGGGGAGCAGGCCGTGGCGGTCCCGCTCGACCAGCCACCGGCCGTCCACCCGCTCGTAGCGTTTCCGCCACAGGAAATAGGAATCGTCGCTGGCCATGGGCATGAATACAGGCGAGGGTAGGGCGTCCAACCTGCGAACTCAACTCCGGACCCCGTTCCGGGTCCGGTCCGGGAGAGATCCACCATGAGACATCCGCTCGCCCTCGTCGCCGCCCTCCTTGCCGCCGGGCCCGCGCTGGCCCCGGCCCAGACCGGAACCATCGCCCTGCTCGATTTCGAGAACAAGGCCGGAAGCGGCCCCACCGCCGACCTCGCGGCCGGGGTCACCCCCGCCCAGATCGCCAACCGGGGGGCGTTCTTCCTGGCCCGGGGACTCACCGGCGACGGACAGTTCCGGCTCATCGACCGCCGCGACTTCGTGCGGCAGATCGAGGCCATGCGCCCCACCGACGACGGGCGTCCCACCGCCGCCCGGCCGTCGTTTCTGCACGCCGCCCAGACCCTGAACGCCGACTACGTGGTCCGGGGGGAGTTGCTCAGCCTGTCGTCGACCTCGACCCGGATCGACCAGGGCGGCCACCAGGTGGCCATGCGCGACCTGAACCTCCGGGTGGGCCTGAGCGCCCTCGACGCGGTGGACGGACGGGTGGTGGCCATGGCCGACGCCGCCGTGGCCCGGCGCTTCCGGCAGACGGCGGGGGTGCGCACGGAACTGGGCGAGGACGATCTGGTCGGGCTGCTGGAGGAGGCGGTGAACAAGGCGGTCCCGTCCCTGGCCGAGAAGCTGGGGGCCGTGGAGGAGGCGCGGGCGGCCCGGCCCCGGGTCCGGCTCACCGTGACCTCGACCGAATCCCCGGCCCTGGTCGAACTCAACGGCGTGCTCATCGGCTCCACCCCCCTGGAGGATTTTCAGATCTATGCGGGCGACCACGTCATCACCGTGGGCAAGGCCGGCCACCGCGACGTGACCAAGCGAATCCTCATCGACCGCGACATGGCCATCGAATTCCCGCTGTTCCGCGCCGAGCTGACGGCCGAGGAGATCAAGCAGATCGTCGAGGGCTGGCGGGTCGACGCCCTCATCGGCGTCCAGCCCTCGGTGGTGATCCGGCACCTGGGCGGAGACTGAACGCGCGTAGCCGCGTCCGCCAGGACGTGGACTCCCCGAAGCTGCGCCCGCCAAGGGCGCGGCCCGAACACGAGACCGAGACCGCCCCCCGCGTCCGGGAAGGAGCTTCGCACAGGCCGGTCTCGTGCTCGCGTCGTCCCCGCGTTCGGCCAAACGCTAGGCGCGTTCGGCTACCGGAAGCGCCCGTTCTTCTGAAAGAGCTTTCCGTCCACGTAGACCGCCCCCTCGTCCCGCAGGTCCTTGATCATGTCCCAGTGCAGGGCCGAACGGTTGGTGCCCCCGGTCTCGGCATAGCTCTGGCCGAGGGCGAGGTGGACGGTGCCGCCGATCTTCTCGTCGAACAGGATGTTCTTGATGAACCGCTGGATCCTCCGGTTGGTCCCGATCCCCAGCTCGCCCAGCCGCCGCGCCCCGGGATCCATGTCGAGCATGGCGTGAAGGAACGACTCGTTCTTCTCGGCCGACGCCTCGACCACCTTCCCGTTCCGGAAGACCAGCCGGATGCCGTCGATCTCCCGGCCCCCGTGGCACACCGGGAAGTCGTAGCGGATGTGACCGTTCGCGCTGGTCTCCACCGGCCCGGTGAACACCTCCCCGCTGGGCATGTTGTGGGTGCCCGGAGAGTTGATCCAGGTCCGGCCCTTCACGGAAAGGGTGAGGTCGGTGTCCCGCCCCACGATCCGGATCTCATCCGCGCCGTCCAGCTTCGCGATGAGCCGGTCCTGCATCCGCTTCAGCTCCTTCCAGGCCTTCACCGGGTCGGGCTCGTCGGAGAAGGTGGCCGCGTACACGTAGTCCTCGAACTCGCGCAGGCTCATCTCCGCGTCCTGGGCATGGGCGGCGGTGGGGAAGAGGGTCAGGGTCCACTTCTTCCGGAGGATCATCTCTCGGATCGGTTTGGAGGCCCTGGCCAGCCGGGCCTGGCGGGCCGGATCGGCCTCGCTCAGCTCCCGGGTGTTGGTGCTGCTGCGGATGCTGATCACCCCGTGCAGGGCCCGGGCATAGGCGCGGTCGAGGGGGGTGAGGGTGTCGAAGTGGTGGTCATGCCCCAGCCGCATCAGCGACTCCGCCGCCCCGGCCGGGGTCAGCCGCAGCTCCGGATGCGCCCCCGCCCGCAGCAGGTCCTCGTACACGGCGAGCACCAGCGGTTCGGCCACGGTGGGGGCGTTGACCCCGATGATCTCCCGGGGCTGGGCGCCGACGCAGTAGCGGACCAGCGTGCGGGCGAGGTTGAGGATGCGGGGATCGGGCATGGGGGGAGGCGGTGGGGGGGGGAGGAGGATTCGAACCTCCGAAGGCATGAGCCAGAAGATTTACAGTCTGCCCCGTTTGGCCACTTCGGTATCCCACCGGACCGGAAAGCCGACGACTATACACGAGCGGCGGGCGGTGACAATCCTCAACCGGCACGAAAACGCCCCTGCCGGCCGAGGCCGACAGGGGCGAGAACGATCCGGTGGCTTCCGGATTACTTGTACTTCACCGAGCAGCCGTAGGGGCGGGACTCGGAGATCGGAATCTCCTCGCCGGCCAGGGCGGCCGTCATCACCTTGGTCACATAGCAGGTGGCGTCGTCGCCGCCGCGGGGACGGTCATCGATGCCGCCGTTGTACACGACCTGGCCTTCCGGGTTGATGATGACGATCTGCGGGGTGGTTCGGGCGCCGTAGGCGCGCCCGACGGTGCCCTCGGAGTCGATCAGGTAGGCGGTGGGCACGCTCTTCTCGCGCTCGATCCGGGCCCGGAGCGCGTCGCCCTCGAAGTAGCCCTGGGTTCCGGGCGCGGAGGAGCAGATCGCGAACCATACGGCTCCGGCCTCGCGGTACTTGGCCTGCAGCGCGGGAATGTTGCCGCTGCGATAATGCCGAACCACGAACGGACAATCGTGATTCACCCACTCGAGGATCACCCACTTGCCCTTCTGGTCGCTCAGGGTGTGCTCGTTGCCGTTGGCATCCTTGAGGGTGAAGTCGGTGGCGGCTTTGGGCTCGGCCGCCGCATGGGCG
>PXDE01000519.1 GCA_003566475.1 PVC group bacterium
GCGCAGAAGCCCGGTCGCCTCCTCGCCCCGGCGCAGGCTCTCGGGCTCGATCTGGAACCCCACCCGCAGCTCGTAGCTCTCGCCGGGATGCTCGAGGCGCGTCCGGGTGACCCGGTCGCCCGACCGGAGCACCACGTCGCGCGGTCCCGGCTCGGTGCTGTAGGGCAGGACCACCGCGCCATCCTCGCCCGCCGCGTACCGCTGACCCCGCAGCCAGACCTCGGCCTGGGGCTGGGGCCGGTGTGCCTCGTCGAACACCCGCACCTCGAACCCCGCGGGACCGCTGCGGACGATGGAATAGAGGGCGCCTTTCACCACCAGAGCCCGGCTCTGCACTCCGCTGCCGATGAAGTCGATCACGTAGATCCCCGGCCGGTCCAGCTCCTTGAACTCGAAGGTGCGGGCGACCCGGCGGAAGGGCGACTCCCGGTACTCGTGGGTCTGCTCCCAGGTGGCCACCAGCCCGTCCAGGTCGATCCCGGTCGAGATGTCCTCGTTCTGATCGAGGAAGTAGGCGAGAGCGTTGATCTCGAACACGTTGATCCGCAGCGAGGCGACGTTCTTGATCTGGGCTTCGAGGGCGACCGGCTCCTCGGCGGAAAAGAAGCGGGTGCGGCGGGCCGGGAACAGGATGTCGACGCGGTCGCGCAGGGCCTGGAACTCGGCGGCCGAGCCGAGGCGGCGGGCCCGGGGGCGGTTGGGGCCGAACGGATCCTCGGGGTCCAGGGCCGGCCCTTCCGCCGCCCACAGGGAGGCCAGTTCCTCGGGGTCGCCCTCCCCGGCCAGCAGCTTGGCCTCGACGAACACCCGGCGCAGCCAGTCGGGGTTGATCCAGGTGCGGTATTCCCGGTCGGTGGCGGCGGGGGCGAGCAGGCGAAGCAGGAAATCGCGCACCAGATCCTCGTCCTGGCCCACCGGGGGCAGACGGGTCACCGGGCCGAAGTCCTGGCCCAGGTTGGCCTGGAGCCCCTGGAACTCGCGGCGGCCGATCCAGTCCGGGTTGAGGTAGCCGACCTGGCGGGGGAGCTGGAGGTAGGTCCGGAACAGGTCGCGGTCGTAGTGGCCGCGCTGCCGCTGGGTGTCGAGCAGGCGGTAGAGGATGTGGGTCTTGAGGCTGTTGTGGGCGGGGTCGAGCCCGGACACGAAGGCCCAGGAGGCGGCCAGCCAGGCCTCGCGGGCGTCCGGGTCGCGCTCCAGATCCACGGCCTGCGAGGGCTGCATGCGCTGGAGCACGGCGTGAATCCAGGCCGGCTGCTGGCGGAGATCGGGCATCTCGCCGGCCAGGGCGTGGAGCTGCTCCAGGGTCATCACCCGGTGCACGGCCAGGGAGCCGAACCCGGAACTGCGCTCGTGCCGGAGGTCGGCCACGACCAGATTGACCAGCCCCGGGAATCCGGGGTGGTCGAGGCGGTTCAGAAGGTGACGGCGCTGGTCGGGGTTGAGGCGGGAAGGGTCGAGCCAGAGCAGTCCGGCGTCCTCGACCCGGCTCAGATCGCGGACGGGGGAGAGGGCGAGGCCGAGCAGGCGTTCGAAGGCGATGAGATCCGGATCGAGGCGGGTGGGGAGGTCGGGCCGTCGCTGGACCTGGCGCTGGTGGTTGAACTGGAGGTTCAGATAGGTGCGGATGGCCTGGCGGGCGGCGGCGGGATCGGCCGCGTAGTGGATCAGGTGCTGGCGGAGGCGCATCACCCGGGTGGTGTCCGACTCCCGGTGGCGGGCCACCCAGCTCCGGAGGTTCTCCTCGAACGCCTCCTGCTGGCCGTTCATCTGGTAGTGGAGGGCGTGCCAGAAGTAGAAGTCCGGGGTGCCGGGGATCAGCTCGGCCAGGGCCTCCTCCCGGTCCTCGGCCAGCACGAATCTCTCCACGAACCCGATCTCCTGCCCCACCGCCGCCGCGGCCAGTCCGACCGCCAGTACGCACCCGAGCCACGCCTTTCTCATGGTCCATCTCCGTGAAGGAACCGCACTCAACGCCGAGAATACCCCCAAGACGTTTGCGGGGCGAACTGTCTTCAGAGGAGAACCACGAAAGGCACGAACGGGCACGAACCCGTAGCCGAACGCGCCAAGCGTTTGGCCGCAGGGGCTGGCGTGCGGTGCCCGGTCTGCCGCGTTGGCCGCGTCCTGGGCGGACGCAGCTACGGGGACCGCCCCGTAGCCGAACGCGCCAAGCGTTTGGCCACATGGTCCAGCGTGCTGTGACCCATCCACGGCGTTGGCCGCGTCCTTGGCGGACGCAGCTGCGTGGCCGCCGCTCCGTCTGCTGACTTCCCGCCGCCTTCGCCCGGCATTAGACTCCGCCCATGTCCAATCCCGATCACCCCTCCCCGTCGACCGTCGCCTCAACCCGCGCCTACTGGGATCTGCTGGCCGAGCGATATCAGCGCGAGAACCGGATCGCCACCGACCGGTTCCACTACGGTCCGCTGCAACCCGACGATGGCGTTTTACGCCTGCTTCCAGACACGGTGGTAGGCCTGCGTTGCCTGGAGGTGGGCTGTGGAGCGGGGCAGAACAGCATCGCCCTGGCCCGGAGGGGGGCCCGCTGCACCGCCCTGGACATCTCGGAGGCCCAGATCGCCCATGGCCGTCGGCTGGCCGACGAAGCCGGGGTCGAGGTGGACTGGAGGACCGGACCCATGGAACGCCTGCCCGACCTGGTCGAGGGGCCGTTCGACCTCATCCACTCCGCCTATGCGGTGCCATTCACCGAGGATCCGGCGGCGATGGTCCGCACCATGGGCGGGCTGCTGGGGCCGGGAGGCACCATGATCCTGGTCGTGGGCCATCCCCTGTACGCCGGCGAGTGGCTCGAGGTGGACGCCGATGAGCGCGGCGTGTTCCTGCCCGACTACTTCCATCCCCCGTCCGACCGGCGGACCAGCGACGACGGGCGCCACGACGTGTGCTGCCGGTTCTATCCGGTGTCGACCTGGTTCGACTGGCTCCGGGAGGCCGGGCTGACCGTGGACCGGCTGGTGGAACCCCGGCCGGAGGCGGACGCCGGGGCCTGCGCCTACGAGAGCGAGGAATGGCGGGAGTCGCTGGAGGCCCTCCAGAAAGTTCCCATGGTCCTGGTCTTCCGGGCGGTAAAGGCAAACGCGCCGCACAGATCCCCTTGAATCGCCCCTTCAGGGCTCCTGCAGGGTCGCCTGCCGCAGGGGACGCAGGCCGCCCCCCACCGAAAAACATTGTCCCCGGCCCGGGGTTCCGGTATGCCTAGCCGGAATGATCCGGAGCGGGGGCTGAACTGATGGCGAAGTACATTTTCATCACGGGCGGGGTGGTTTCTTCGCTGGGCAAGGGGCTCACCGCCGCCGCCCTGGGCAACCTGCTGATCAGCCGGGGGTTGTCCATCCGGATGCTGAAGGTGGACCCCTACCTGAACGTGGACCCGGGGACCATGAGCCCCTTCCAGCACGGCGAGGTCTATGTGACCGATGACGGGGCGGAGACGGACCTCGACCTTGGCCACTACGAGCGGTTCACCGGGGTACCCACCTCGAAGCTGAGCAACTTCACGGCCGGGCGCATCTACTGGGACGTGCTGCGCAAGGAGCGCCATGGCGACTATCTGGGGGCGACCATCCAGATGATCCCCCACATCACCGACGAGATCAAAAGCCGCATCCGCAGGGTGGCCGAGGACGGGGTGGATGTGGTGATGGTGGAGATCGGGGGCACGGTGGGCGACATCGAGGGGCTGACCTTCCTGGAGGCGATCCGGCAGATCGGGCTCGAGGAGGGGCCGGGCCAGACCATGAACATCCACCTCACCTATGTCCCGTTCATCAGGGCGGCCGGGGAGGTGAAGACCAAGCCCTCCCAGCAGAGCGTGGCCCGCCTGCGCGAGATCGGCATCGTGCCCCAGGCCCTGATCTGCCGCACCGAGGTCCGCCACCTGGCCGAGGACGTGCGCCACAAGCTGTCCCTGTTCTGCAACGTCTCGCCCAACGCGGTGATCGAGGAGCCGGACGTGGAGACCTCGATCTACGAGGTGCCGATCATGCTCCACGAGCAGGGGCTCGACGACCTCATCGTGGAGACCCTGCGCCTGGACTGCCCTCCCGCCGACCTCGCCCCCTGGCGGGATCTGCTGGCCATCATCCGCGAGCCCGAGCATCGGGTGAAAATCGGGGTGGTGGGCAAGTACTCGGAGCTGCAGGACGCCTACAAGTCCATCTTCGAGGCCATCGAGCATGGCGGGTTCGCCCACCACAGCCGGGTCGAGATCGTGAAGATCGCGGCCGAGGAGATCGAGTCCGGCGCCGCCCGCGAAGCCCTGCGCGAACTGGGGGGCATCCTGGTGCCGGGCGGATTCGGCGACCGCGGCGTGGAGGGCAAGATCGAGGCCATCCGGATCGCCCGCGAGGAGGGCATCCCCTTCCTGGGCATCTGCTTGGGGCTTCAGTGCGCGGTGATCGAGTTCGCCCGCCACGCGGCCGGGCTGGAGGGCGCCCACTCGACCGAGATGGACGCCGACGCCCCCCACCCCGTGGTCTGCCTGATGGAGGAGCAGGAGACGGTGATCGACCTGGGCGGCACCATGCGCCTGGGGGCCTGGCCCTGCGTGCTCACCCCGGGCAGCCGGGCCGCCGAGGCCTACGGCGGGGCCGCCGAGATCAGCGAACGCCATCGCCACCGCTGGGAGGTCAACAACTCCTACCGCGAGCGGCTCGAGGCCCAGGGCCTCCGGTTCTCCGGCCAGTCCCCGGACGGGCATCTGGTGGAGATGATCGAACTGCCCGACCATCCCTGGTTCGTGGCCTGCCAGTTTCACCCTGAATTCAAATCGCAGCCCCTGGCCCCCCACCCCCTGTTCCGCGGGCTGGTGGGGGCGGCCCTGGCCCGCACCCTGGAGATGCTCCCCGCATGAACCGCCGTCCCGCCCTGATCGCCCTGGAGGACGGGACCCATTTCTCCGCGCAGGCCTTCGCCGGTTCCGGCGAGACCAGCGGCGAGCTGGTCTTCAACACCTCCATGACCGGCTACCAGGAGATCCTCACCGACCCCTCCTACTTTGGCCAGATCGTCACCCTCACCTACCCGCTCATCGGCAACTACGGGGTGAACCCCGAGGACGTCGAGTCGTTCCGCCCCCACGCCCGGGCTCTGGTGGTGGGCGAATGCAGCCGGATCCCCAGCAATCACCGGGCCACCCAGTCGCTCCCGGAATACCTCGAGGCGCACGGGCTGATCGGGCTCGACCAGGTGGACACCCGGGCCATCACCCTCCACATCCGCTCGCTGGGGGCCATGCGCTGCCTGATCTCGACCGAGGATCTCGACCCGGCCAGCCTCTGCCGCCGTGCAGCCGAGGTGCCGCCCCTGGTCGGCGACGACTACGCCATCCAGGTGAGCACCCGGGAACCCTATGACTGGCCCCTCGCCCCCTACGGCTCCGAGGCCGACACCCCGGCCGGGGGGCCCCGGTTCCGGGTGGCGGTGATCGACTGCGGGGTGAAGTTCAACCAGCTCCGGATCCTCCAGCGCCGGGGCTGCCTGGTCCGGGTGTTCCCGATCACGGTGGCCCCCGAGGAGGTCATGGCCTGGAAGCCGGACGGGCTGTTCGTGTCCAACGGGCCCGGCGATCCCTCGGCGGTGCCCTACGCGGTGAAGACCCTGCGCGGCCTGGTCGAGACCCGCACCCCGACCTTCGGAATCTGCTTCGGCCACCAGCTTCTGGGCCAGGCCCTGGGCGGCCGCACCTTCAAGCTCAAGTTCGGCCACCGGGGCGGCAACCAGCCGGTCCAGGATCTGGCCACGGGCAAGGTCGAGATCACCTCCCAGAACCACGGGTTCGTGGTGGACAAGGACTCGTTCGGCGAAGGCGCGGTCGAGAACACCCATGTCAACCTCAACGACGGCACCTCCGAGGGCCTCCGCCACCGCGACTTCCCGGTGTTCTCGGTGCAGTACCATCCCGAGGCCTGCCCCGGCCCGCACGACTCCGAATACCTCTTCGACCGGTTCATCGATCTTATGACCACCTCCCCCCGGCCCGCCTGACCATGCCCAAACGCACGGACCTCCATTCCATTCTCATCATCGGCTCGGGGCCCATCGTCATCGGCCAGGCCTGCGAGTTCGACTATTCCGGGGCCCAGGCCTGCAAGGCCCTGCGCGAGGAGGGCTACAAGGTCATCCTGGTGAACTCCAATCCGGCCACCATCATGACCGACCCCGAGATGGCGGACCGGACCTACATCGAGCCCATCACCCCGGAGTGCGTGGCCAAGATCATCGAGAAGGAGCGTCCGGACGCGCTGCTCCCCACCCTGGGCGGCCAGACCGCGCTCAACACGGCCATGCGGCTGGCCAAGGCGGGGACGCTGGAGAAGTACGGGGTGGAGCTGATCGGGGCCAGCGTGGAGGTCATCAACCGGGCCGAGGAGCGCGAGCTGTTCAAGGCGACCATGGAGCAGGCGGGGATGGAGTGCCTCAAGGGCATCCCCGTGCACACGGTGGACGACGCGGTGAAGGCGGCGGCGGAGCTGGGGTATCCGGTGATCGTGCGCCCGAGCTTCACTCTGGGCGGGACCGGCGGGGGCACCGCCTACGACGAGGCCGGGCTGCGCAAGATCGCCAAGCGCGGGCTGGAGGCCAGCCTGTCCACCGAGGTGCTCATCGAGGAGTCGGTGCTGGGCTGGAAGGAATACGAGCTGGAGCTGATGCGCGACCGCAACGACAACGTGGTGATCATCTGCGCCATCGAGAACGTGGACCCCATGGGCATCCACACCGGCGACAGCCTCACCGTGGCCCCCACCCAGACCCTCACCGACCGCGAGTACCAGAAGATGCGCGACTGGGGCATCCGGGTGATGCGGGCCATCGGGGTGGAGACCGGCGGCTCCAACGTGCAGTTCTGCATCCACCCCGGGACGGGGCGGATGGCCATCATCGAGATGAACCCCCGGGTGTCGCGCAGCTCGGCCCTGGCCAGCAAGGCCACCGGATTCCCCATCGCCAAGATCGCGGCCAAGCTGGCCGTGGGCTACACCCTCGACGAGCTGCCCAACGACATCACCCGCGAGACCCCGGCCAGCTTCGAGCCCACCCTCGACTACACGGTGGTCAAGATCCCCCGGTTCGCGTTCGAGAAGTTCCCCGGGGCCGACCCCTCGCTGGGGGTCAGCATGAAGTCCGTGGGCGAGGTGATGGCCATCGGGTCGAACTTCCGGGAGGCCCTGCAGAAGGCGTTCCGGGGGCTGGAGATGGGGGTGAACGGGCTCGACCTGCGGGGCGAGCGGTTCGTGTCCCCGACCGACCTCGAGACCCAGGTGAAGCACGCCGGGCCCAAGCGGTTCTTCGCCCTCAAGGTGGCCCTCAAGCATGGCTGGTCGGTGGAGCAACTGGCCGAGGCCACGAGGATCGACCCGTGGTTTCTGGACCAGGTGGCCCAGATCGTGGAGACCGAGGCCGCGCTGCTGGCCGCCCCGCCGGACCAGGATCTGCCTGAAAAGCTGCTCCGCCGGGCCAAGCGCGACGGGTTCTCGGACCGGCAGATCCTGGAGATCCGGGGCGGCGAGGAGACCGAGCTGGTCTTCCGCAAGAAGCGCCAGGCCCTGGGCATCGCTCCCGTGTACCGGCTGGTGGACACCTGCGCGGGCGAGTTCGAGGCCTACACCCCCTACTACTATTCGTCGTACATGCAGCACGACAGCTTCCGGCCCTCGGACAAGCCCAAGATGATGGTCCTGGGCAGCGGGCCCAACCGGATCGGCCAGGGGATCGAGTTCGACTATTGCTGCGTGCACACCGTGAAGGCCGCCCAGGAGCTGGGCTACGAGGCCATCATGGTCAACAGCAACCCCGAGACGGTCAGCACCGACTACGACACCTCGGACAAGCTCTACTTCGAGCCGCTGACCTTCGAGGACGTGATGGCCATCTACGAGCGCGAGCAGCCGGAGGGGGTCATCGTGCAGATGGGCGGCCAGACCCCGCTCAACCTCGCGGTGCCCCTGCACCGGGCCGGGGTGCGCATCCTGGGCACCGACCCCGACAGCATCGACCGGGCCGAGGACCGCAAGCGCACCCGCGAGCTGCTGGAGAGCCTCGGGCTCCAGCAGCCCGAGAGCGCCACCGTGTCGAGCGCGGCCGAGGCCCTGGAGACGGCCCGGCGGATCGGCCTGCCCGTGATGATCCGGCCCTCCTACGTGCTGGGCGGGCGGGCCATGATCGTGGCCTACCGCGAGGAGGACGTGCTGCCCTTCGTGGAGGCCGCCTTCGAGGCCAGTCCGGACTTCCCGGTGCTCATCGACCGGTTCCTCGAGAACGCGGTCGAGGTGGATGTCGATGTGGTGGCCGACGGCGAGGGCTGCTTCATCGGCGGGGTGATGCAGCACATCGAGGCGGCGGGCATCCACAGCGGCGACAGCGCCTGCTCCACCCCGCCCTACTCGCTGGACGAGGCCATGGTGGCCCGGATCGAGGACGCGGCCCGCCGGATCGCCCTCGAGCTGCAGGTGAAGGGCATCATGAACCTCCAGTGCGCGGTGAAGGACGGCGAGCTTTACGTCATCGAGATCAACCCCCGGGCCTCGCGCACCGTGCCCTACGTGGCCAAGGCCACCGGGATCCCCCTGGCCCGCATCGCGGCCAAGGTGGCCATGGGGGCCAAGCTGAAGGATCTGGGTCTGCCCGGCAGCCGGGTGGTGCCGCCCTGGTTCGCGGTGAAGGAGGCGGTGTTCCCCTTCAACCGGTTCCAGGGCGTGGATCCGGTGCTGGGTCCGGAGATGAAGTCCACCGGCGAGGTGATGGGGATCGACCCCGTGTTCGAGGCCGCCTACTGGAAGAGCCAGATCGCGGCCAACCAGAACCTGCCCCGGGAGGGGAACGTGTTCCTGAGCCTGGCCGACCGGGACAAGACCTGGGCCGTCGAGGCGGCCCGGCGGATCATCGGACTGGGATTCAACCTGTTCTCCACCAAAGGTACGGCCGGGGTGCTGCGCGAGGCCGGGATCGAGGTCACCCCGCTGCACAAGCTGGCCGACGGGGAGGAGCCCACGGTGCTCACCCTGATGCAGGACGACCGGATGCATCTGGTCATCAACACCCCCAGCGGGCGGTCGCCCATGGGCGAGGACGAGATCCGCATCCGGTCCGAGTGCATCCTCCGGGGCATCCCCATCATCACCACCTGGTCCGGCGCCGACGTCAGCCTCCGCGCCATCGAGCACATGGCCGCCCACGACTACGACGTGTGCCCGCTGCAGGATTTCTATCCGCGGATGGGGTAGATTGACCCATGGACATCCGCAAGAAGATCCCCGGATGAGCACGCTGACGAAGGTCATTGACGAAGCGCTGGCCCTATCCTCCGATGATCGGGCTATCCTGGCCCATCGGGTCTTGGAAAGCATGGCGCCGTTCGCGTCCCCCGAGGTCGAGGAGGCGTGGATGGCCGTCGCCGAGCGACGCTGGCGCGAGATCCAGTCCGGGAGCGTCCCGTGCGTTTCCCTGGACGAGGCCATGCGCAAGGCCCGTCACCGGCTGAACGCGTAGGCATGGAACTCCATCACTCGATACGCGCCGTCCGGTCCGGAACCTCGGCCCGCCAGTCGGGATCGACGAAAAGGTGGACGTCCACCGGTTTCTGGGGTTCGTTTCCATGCGCGGGATCGGATGGGAACAGGCCTGTCCCCGGACATGCCGCCGGTAGGGCGAATCCCGCCACGAGCGGGATGAGCCGCGAGCGAGGGAAGGCCATGGTTTGTTCCTGGCTGGCGCCTGGCTCGTTCCAGGAACCCAGGTATGGCCCGTTCTCGCTCCGGCTCGGCAGGAGCCTCGCCCTCCCGGTCGGCCCTCCTGCGCTGAGACACACTGCCGCGATTCCGCGGACAAGCCGTTGGTCCGCACAGGCATACGACCGAATGGCCGCGGACCCAGTAGTCCGCTGTCTGTGACAGCGGACCGCGCATGGAACGTGCCTACCTGGGGGGAAGAGACGCCACGGTCGAGCCTTCCTCCAGCCAGGCGCCGGACATGCGCCCTCGTCCCGCCCTGCGGGAACAGCGAGGTACAGGAATGCATCCCGTATCCCGCATCGCGCCCCGTGTCGCATCCCTTATCCGGCTGAACCCAATGTTCAGCGGCCCTCACTGCTCTGAGACACGCATGCACGCTATTCTTAGCAAAACACTGCCTGCCAACAGGATGTCCCCGACGTGGCACGGGGGCGCCTGCCCCCGTGCCCTGCCCCCAA
>PXDE01000579.1 GCA_003566475.1 PVC group bacterium
CTCCAGGCCTCGGCCGAGGCCAGCCGGTGAAGCTGGCCCGCCGGCTCGGTGGCCCAGGCCAGGAACGACGTCAGCTCGTCGCCCCGGAGGGCGCCCACCACGGCCTCGAACACCGCCTGCTTCCCGTCGCGGTCGTCGTCCCAGTTCAGGTCGCCCCGCCAGCCCAGGAAGCTCACGATGTCCTGGCCCAGCGCGGCGGAGGGCGAGGCCTTGATGGCCGCGTCGGCGGCCCGGAGCACGCCCCGCTCGAACAGGGTGGCCCGGTCCTCGTCCGAGCGTCCCACCGCCCGGGAGCGGAACTCGAGGTGGGCGTGCTGCACCCGGTACCGGTGCAGACGGTCGGCGTCCCGGACCCGCCCCAGAAGGCGGGCCAGAATGGGCAGCGCCTCGAAATGGGCCTCCTGGCCCCGGCCGGCGGTGGCGAAGATCCAGTCGAGCTCGGTCCCGAACCGCACCAGCTTGGCCGGCTCCGGGCCCCGGTCCTGCCAGATCTCGTCCAGGCGCTGGGCGAAGGCGGCGAAGTCGTTCCGGCTCCGGGCCTGGGCCAGGAACCACCCGTCGAACTGCCGGGCCAGCGGGCTCTGGCGGAAGTTCCCGCCCCGCGACTTCATGGTGGCGAAGGCGTCGTCCTCGTTCTGGAGGAAGTCGATCTGGATGGTGTAGAGCCGGTGGGCGGCCCGCGAGGCCGCCTCGGAGGGCGTCACCCGGTCGAGATAGGCCTTGTAGCGGGACACGGCCAGGGGGTATTCGCCCACCGCGGCCGCGATCTCGGCCGCCTGGAGCAGGGTCTCGGGCGAGGCGTCCATGCGCTGGGCCAGGAAGCTGTTGGCGGCCAGATGGGCCGGGAAGGGCGTGCCCAGCTCGGCGCCCATGGTCATGAGCCGCGCGAGATCGCGCTCGCTGGCCCCGGCCGGATTGCGCTGGATGCTGCGGAAGAGCTGCTGGTAGGCCTCGGCGTCGTCGGCGGCGGCGGGGCCGGCGGCGGCCAGGGCGATCCCCAGGGCGAGAACGAGAAGCGGGCGGAACGTCTTCATGGGCGGAACCTCGGCGGTCAGGTCAGTGGAAGGTGGCGATAGGCGGAAGCGGCGGCGGGTCACTGGATCCGGGCCTCGATGCGGGGCATCAGCTCGCGGGCCCGGGCCGCGTATTCGCTTTCCGGGTACTGGAAGATGAGCTGCTGGCACTTCTCGAGGGCGTGGGCGAAGTCGCCCCGCCGGAAGCTCACCAGCACCCATTTCAGGAGCATGGCGTCGCGGAACTCGGCGTCGGGGTAGTCCTCCATCACCCGCCCCAGCATGTCATGGGCGGTGGCGTAGTCGCGCCGGTCGATGTGGTAGTCCACCATCTTGGCCAGGGCGGGACCGGCGAACTCGCTGTCCGGGAACTGCTCGACCACCCGGTTGAAATAGGGGATGGCCGCCTCCTGGCCGCGGGCCGGCGTCTTCTCCATGGCCTCGCCGATCCGGTAGGTGGCCTCGGCCCGGGCCTGGGAGTTCTGGAGGCTGAGCACCCGGTTGAAGATCGCGATGGCCTCGCCGTGCTCCCCGGCCGCCAGCTTGATGTTGCCCAGCCCCACCAGGGCCTGGTCCACGAACGGCGACTCCGGGAACATCTGGTTGAACACGTTGCAGACCGCCATGGCCGCCTCGTAGTCCTCCTTCACCAGGTGCAGCTCCCAGGTGAGCTTGAACGCCTCCTCGCGCAGGGACGAGGGGATGGTGTCGCGGGTGCGGATGATGTCGTTGGCCTGCACCAGCCCCTCGTTGGCTCGCTCGGCCGCCCCCTCCTCGAGCCCCATGGACTTGAAGATCCGGGCCAGCTCGAGATAGGCCGTGCCCTCGACCAGGTTCTTGCGGGCCCGCAGCACGGGGTCGGTCACCACGTCCTGGGTCGAGGACGGATTGGTGTCGAGCTCGCCCATCACCGCGATGGCCATCTCCACCGTGCGGGGGGCCTCCCCGAAGGCGTGGACCTCGTCGACATAGGTCACCAGAATCTCGTCGCCCACCTCGGCCCGCAGGGTCGCCTGCCCGTCCTCGGGGGCGGGGGCGTCGGGGCCGCCCGGAGGCCGGACGTGGATCCGGCCCGTGAACCGGGCGTCGCGGCGGGGCGTCCCCTCCCCGAACTGCCTCAGGGTGAGGGTGGTCCGGTCGCGGATCTCCCAGCGCTCCGTGCCGTCCTCGAGCAGCCGGTCCAGGTCCAGGATGTCCTCGGCCTCATCGAGCTCGTCCGCGTCGAGCTGGTAGCGGGAGACCACCTCGACCAGCGCCGTGTCCACCCGGTCCGACACGTCGTGGTCGGCGTCGTGGAGCATCACGAACAGGGGCTGGTTCTGGAACGCGGCCGGGGCCGGGGTCTCGAAATCGCCCAGGGTGAAGGACACGGCGCCCGTGGACACCACCCGCACCTCCGCCTCGCGGACCACATTGGCCTCGCCTTCCCGGGTGTTGGCGTCGATGTAGCGCACGGTGATGGTGTCGCCCCCGCTCACCTGGAGAACCTCGTCGTCGCGGTTGATGGGCGCGACCTCGGTGGCCACCGAGGCCAGGAAGATGTCGGAGCGGCCGGACATGGGCACCGCCGTCGCCGTCACCTTGTCGCCCCGCGAGGTGGTCGCCTCGACCCTGATCTCCTCGCCCAGGCGGTGGAGAATGGGCAGGTCGCCGTCCTCGATCTTGACGTACAGGCGGCGCCCCGCCTCCACCACGTCCGCGCCCGGGCTCTCCGGATCGATGGAGGTGCCCACCATCTCGAGGGCGTCGATGGCCTGCTGCCAGTTGCTCTGGGCGAAGTGGGCCATGCCGATGTAGTAGAAGGCCTGGTTGGCCCACACCGTGTTGGGGTGGCGCTCGGTGATGCGGCGCAGGACCGGGAACACCGAGTTGTACGCCCCCATCCGGTAGTGGGCGGTGCCGGTCAGGTAGAGGCTCTCCAGGACCATGTCGAGGTCGTCCGCGCTCAGCTCCTCATCGTCCCGGCGCAGGTTCTGGACATTGCGGAGATAGCCGATGGCGGTGCCGAAGTCGCCCTGGTCGAGCAGGGCCCGGCCCAGGCCCAGATAGGCGCCGAAGCGGGCCCGGCTCTCCGGGAACTGGTCGAGCACGGAGCGGAGCATCCGCACCCCCCGCTCGCGCTCGCCGGCCTCGATGAGCTCCTCGGCCCGGTTCACCAGGCGCCGGGCCGCGAACTCGCCGCCCTCGGTCTCCTCGCGGTCGTCGGCGAACCGGCTCTCCTGGGCGGAGGCGGGAAGGGCCGCCGCCAGCAGGGCGGCGGCGGACAGGCACAGGGTCAGTCTAGTCGCGGGCATCTTCCAGTCCTCCGTGGAGTCGTCGTTCGCCCTCGCGCTCGAGGGCAAGGTGGGCTTCATTGGATTGTCCGCTGGCCGGGTAGCGCCGCAGGACGTGGCGGAGATGGGCCAGGTAGTTGTCGCGGTCGCCGGCCCGGTTGTAGAGGTTGGCGATCTGCAGGGCGGCCCGGGGGGCCTGGTTCTCGAAGAAATTCTCGATCTCCCGGAGGATCCCGATGGCCTGGTCGATCTCGCCCAGGCCGACATGGCAATCCACGATCCTCCACATGTTGTCGGGCACCCGGTCCACCCGCCGGTAGGTGGCGATGGCCTCGCGGAACCGCCGGGCCCGCTGGTACATCTCGGCCAGAGTCCAGACCGCCTCCTCGGCGTACTCGGGATGGTTGGACAGCCCTTCGGCCACCGGGATCGCCTTGTCCACCTCGTTGCGGTTGGCGTAGAACCGCAGCAGCTCGATCTGCCCCAGATCCTGATCGTCCATCCGGCGGTAGATCTCCTCGACCTGCCCCGGGTTCCGCCGCCACAGGTAGCGGGCGATGTCGACCTTGTCCGCCTGGCCGCGAGCCCGGTCCGGAATCTCGTTCCACTTGAACTGCCGGAACGCGTTCCCGGCCATGGTGCTGTCGCCCACGTCCTCGTAGAGCGCCCGCATCAGGGCGAAGATCTCGGTGGCGTTCATCTTCGAGAAGTCGATCTTGTTGTAGTACTCCATGGCCTTCGGACGCTCGTCGCCATAGATCCGGATCCAGCGCACGATCCGGAGGAAGTCCCCGTCCTTCTGGTGGGCCTCGAACTGCCGGTCCAGCCGCCGGATCCAGTCCGCCTTGTTCCCGTCGGCCTGGTACTGCCAGCCGATGGCCGAGATCTGGAAGTCGTCCCAGTCCCGCTGCTGGGGCAGCAGCACCCCCGCCCAGTAGGTGTAGTACTCCCGGGCCTCGCGCCGCTGGTCGTCGTTGAACCGCCCGTGCCGCCCCACCAGATCCCGGATGGCCCCCCAGTAGCCCCGGTCGCCCGAAAGATCATCCGGAATCCGCCGGGGATGACGGTGAAAGCTCCGCACCTCCGCGTAGAACTCCCGGAGCTGGCCCTCGTCGGGGCGGATCCGCGTGTGGTACTGGGTCACCCGGCCGATCCCGTGGTTGGCCGCGCTCCGATTCTGAGTCCGGAAATCCACCGCCACCTTGCGGTAGAACCGCACCGCCTCCGGCCACCGCCCCTGCCCCACCAGCGCGTCGGCCAGACGGTTCAGGGCCCCGGCGGCCAGCGGGTGCTTCACATACTCCGAGTCCTCCACCATCCGCCGCCACGTCCGCAGGGCGTTCTCCTCGTGCCCGTTCTCCAGATGGGCCTGCCCCATATAAAAAAGGGCCGGGGCCGCGTAGGGCACCCGGTTGGGGAAGTACTCCAGCACCTCGTTGTACTCGCGGATCGCCTCGAACCGCTTGTTGTCCCGGTGAAGGCTCCGGGCCTTGCGCAGCAGGGCGTAGGGCACCGCCCGTGATCGCGGGAACTCCATGATGAACGAGTCGTAGGCCGCCGTGGCTGCCGGATACTCCCGGGCCGCGAACGTCCGGTCCGCCTGGCTCAGGGTCCGCGCCTCGTGCTCCTCCAGACGCTTGAACTCCTCGTCCGGCATCATCACTTCCTGGGCCTGGAGCACGCCCAGACCCGCCGCCATCGCCACGAAAACCAGCCGTTTCTTCAGAAAACCCATGGGAACATGCCTCGCGAAAAAATCCATTTAACGCGGCACCATACACGGGGTATTTTCGCGCCGCAAGTAAAAGGTGTGATCGAATCGCGCCAAGGCCATGATGAAAGCGGTCGCGGCCGGGTTCAGGCGAACACCACCGTTTTGTTGTGGTAGGCCAGCACCCGCCGCTCCAGGTGCAGCCAGACCGCGCGGGCCAGCACCACCCGCTCCAGATCGCGGCCCTTGCGGATGAGGTCGGCCACCGCGTCCCGGTGGGTCACCCGGGCGATATCCTGCTCGATGATCGGCCCCTGATCCAGATCGGGAGTCACGTAGTGGCTGGTCGCGCCGATCAGCTTCACCCCCCGGGCGTGGGCCTGATGGTACGGCCGCCCCCCCGCGAAGGCGGGCAGGAAGGAGTGGTGGATATTGATCACCCGCTGGGGGTAGCGGTCGGTGAACCCGGCCGAGAGCACCTGCATGTAGCGGGCCAGGACCACCGTCCGCACCCCCTCCCCCTCCAGCTCGGCCAGCATCCGGGCCTCCGCCTCGGCCCGGGTGGCCGGGGTGTTGGGGATATGGGCGAACCGGACCCCGAATCCGCGGGCCACCGGCTCGAGGTCGGAGTGGTTGCTGATGACCACCGGCACCTCGGCCCGCAGTTCCCCGCCCCGGACCCGGGCCAGGAGGTCATACAGGCAATGCCCGTACTTCGAGACCAGAATGGCCAGCCGCGGCCGCTCGCGCCGGTCGTACAGGCGCCAGGTCATGGCGTGAGGCTTCGCGATCTCCTTCCCGAACGCCTCCGCGAACCCGTCCGCGTCCGAGTCCAGCCCGGAGGGGTCGAACTCCAGCCGCATGAAGAAGACGTTGGCCTCCAGATCCACGTGCTGGTCGAGATGCAGGATGTTCCCGCCCCGCCGGGCCAGAAAGGACGTCACCGCCGCCACCAGCCCCGGCCGGTCGGCACAGTGCACAAGCAGAATCAGCGGAGAGGGCCCAGGCATAAGCGACACAGGCTACCCGCCCGCCTCTGCCGGGTCAACCCCGGCCGCGCCCGGTGCGAGGATTCAGTTGCGGCTGCTGGCAAGGTGGGCCAGCCGGATGAGGGGTGAGACCGCTGGCATGATGTGGGATGCGCGATGTGAGACGTGGGCTCTGGGAAACCGAAGATTGACGATTGACGACGTACGATTGACGAATTGCGGGGCGGCCTTCCCCCATCGCCTTTCTCGGGCCTCCGGGATCTCTCGGGTGGCGTGGGGCATCTCCCGCGTCCGATGGGTCCGATGGGTCCGAAACGGGCTCCTTCCGGGCGCTGGAGGCGCCGCCGCGTAACGGAGCCTGGGGTGGAACCCCTGGATCGCCGCCCCCGCCCCGACCCGCCCTGAAGGGGCGGCCGCAAGCGTGCGGACAGGTGGATCGCTGCCGATCCCCGGAGGGCCGATTCCATGGGCGGACAAGCGGCGTCCAAGGTCTGGACGAGCGTGAGCGGACGGCGAGGCGGGCCCCGCCCGGATTCCGGCTTGAGCCTCCACGCGCGGTGGCCCAGACTGAGCCGCACGACGCCCGACACGGACCAGGAGCGCGAGGATGAAGGTGCTGGAGGCTGCGCCGAAGGTGCTCGAAGAGGCCGGGGAGAAGATGGTGGGGCTGCTCGTCGAGCACGGACTGGGCGTCCGGCGCACGGCGCTGGAACTGGTCGAGGTCGGGGAAAATACGGCTGAGGAGCTAAAGGCCTCAGCGGGTCTGGGACGGCAGTCCCCTGAGATCCTCAAGCATGCGCACGACTCCTTGACCGGCCTCCAGATCCAGGCGGTTCGAGGGGCCAAAGAGGTTGAGGAAGCCCATCGAGCACCCATGCTGGTGACTGGCCAGCGGATCTCCCCCTGGGAGGAACCGCCCGGAGACATGGGAGCTATCCGACAACTCAGGGTAGAGCAGCAAGCTGTGCGCAGCCCCCCACTGGAGGTTGTAGGCGTACATCTGCTTCAGGTCAGCGTCGTCGGGCTTCCGATCGCGTGGGATCTTCCACTTGGTATCAAGGATCACACGTGGAGCGTTGCACCTCCCGCGCGGTTCCGCCACGATGTCGGGCCGGATGAGCTTGGACAGGTGTTCGCCCTGCCAGAACGTCTGACCGGCTTGCCTTCGGAAGGTCCACGGACAGTCCGGTCCTTCCACCCGCCTCAGAAGCCGATAAACATACTCCTCGAAGAGCAGGTTCATGTCGAAGAGAATGGCCAGGACATCCTCGCGCCCGCGCCGGACGTCGGGGCAGAAGCTCAGGATGATCAGGCGCGCGAGCTTGTAGGCATCCCGGTACCGCTCGGTGGCCCGGTCGAAGCGGATCCGATCCAGATGCTCCGGCCTCAGTACGGGGGCATCGATACCGTCCAGGTGGTCCACCAGCTCCTCCGCGTCGGCCCTCAGGTCCGGCCGGACTGCTGTCAGCCTCACGATGTGAAGCGCCCGCTTGATGGCGTGGTGGAGAGGGTGGTTGAGGTCGAACACCTGGTGCTCGGTGAAGAACCGCTCCCGATGGACAAGGTTCCTTTGCAGATCCGAGTGGAAGAGCAGCCTGCCCCGCAGGACCGGCTGGTTCTGCCGCCTGCGCCGGTACCGCCTCACCAGACCCTCCCGAAGCAACCCCCGCACCTCCTCCACATAGGATTCGAGATAGAGGTCCAGCAGGCTGCGGCGGCGCGTGGCCAGATCCGCCTGCGTGGATCGGCGCACCTTGAGCAGCCGACACTCGCGCAACATGTCGATGAGGGCATCGTGCCAGCGGTCCCGGTCATCGCCGGAACTCCGGCCCGCCTTGGGAAGGATCTCCAGGGTCCGGTCACCCGCCTGGATCACCCCCACGTGCTCCCGGAATCGGATCGACTGTCGCCCAACGTCGTAGAACTGGAAGCCGTGCTCCTCGTTCAGCCGGGCCAGCGCGTCGAACTGCCTCGACGTCAGCCCGTGCGGACCCACCTCGACCCGGCTGTACTCAAAGACCTTCAGGGCCTGGTCTCCGCGTAGATCGACTCGAACACCTCCGCCGTCCAGTCCTCTTGGGGCGTCAGGCAGTAGATTTCGCGAGCTTCGGCATCCTGTTCCCCCCAGCCAGGATGCAAGCCCGCTCCGCCCGTCTGGACTTTCCCGACGAACTCTGGCCCGAGCACCATGCCGATCCGGCCATAGTCGTTGTAGAAGTACTCCTGGAGCAGCGGCACGATGTGGGCGGCGAAGGCCGTCCGCAGGTCATCCAGGCTCTTCACTTCCATCAGGTAGGAGTGACCGATCCGGTGGTCGCGGTCGAGAAGCCGCTCGATCCGGGCGTTGACCGCGTCCAGGAGCTTCCGGAGGTCCACGCCATCCACCGTGCCTTCCGGAACCACGGACGGGTTTGGCTCAAGCTCCTCGAACCGAAACCGTCGCCGCAGTGCCGTATCGAGGGCGATCACGCTGCGGTCGGCCGTGTTCATGGTCCCGATGACGTGCAGATTCGACGGTACACCGAACGGGTCTCCGCTATAGGGTAGCCTGACCTTGACCTCGTTCTCCTGGCCCAGCCGCTTGTCCTCCTCCAGGAGGGTGATCAGTTCCCCGAAGATGCTGGCCACGTTTCCCCGGTTGATCTCGTCGATAAACAGGGCGTACCGGCGGCCCGGATCCCGTTCGGCCCGGGCGCACATCTCCCGGAACTTCCCCCGTTTCAGCTCGTAGCGGAGGCGGGGTTCTCCCGCCCCACCCAGGACCGGCCGGATCCCCTCCACGAAATCCTCGTAGCTGAAGGAGGGGTGGAAGGTGACAAACTCAAAGCGGCGCGCGTCCGCTCCAGTATCAGCATCCGTGAAGTGCGCTTTCGCCAGCTCATTCATCCGGAAGGTCTTCCCGGTGCCCGGCGGGCCGTAGAGGATCAGATTCAGGGGGACCGGTATCTCGGGAAGTTCCGCGGGAGTGTCCTCAGGCTCTGGAAGGCTGTCGATGCCGAGCAGGCGGCGCAGGCGCACCACATAGGCCGCCCAGGGGGTGACGTCGGTAAGCGTCTTCACCACGGTGGTCCCCCGGTCCTCCTCCCGCTCGTCGGTACTACGCCATTCCACCGCCCGGCGGTGAGGCATCTCCGGATCCGACTCGTCATACCGGTAGTCGCCAGTCACAAACCCCCAGCCCAGGAACGTCTGAAGGCCCTTCTTGGGAATCACGATGTCGCCACGCGCCATCTCGTGGCGAAACTGCCAAAGAGCGTGGACGGTAATATACGGGTTGTCCGAGTCGCTTCCGGCCCCCACGACCGCCGCCCGCACATCTTCCTTCGATTGGTATTGGCTGAGATCGCCGACTGCGGGCCACCCCAGCATGATTTCCGACTTCTCCTGACACTCCGGCCACCGCTCCCCTCCTCGTCCGGGGCTGTACAGCCAGACCCGCGGTCGGTCCTGCATGCCCTGGCCGGTGATGATAGCCAGGAGGGTCTCGAACTGGGCCTTTGTCGCAGGCAGGTTCGTGCCCTGCTGACCACCCTTGAAGTCCGTGAAATCCGCCTCCTCCAGGGCCTGCCTGGGAATCGGTTGGTCCTCGCAGGTGGCCTCAATCTTCAACGCCACCCCCACGTAGGCCCCTTGCTCCGGCGGCTTCGACCAAAACGCGGTCTCCTCCGGGTTTTCCTCCATGGTGCCGGGGCGGGATACGACTCTGGCCAAACCGAAACATCCCCCCTCCTTCCCGGTGCCCCACAGGATCCCCCCGTCTCCCTCTCCAATGTGGTCCGCGTGCTGATTGACTGTCCAGCGATCAAGCACGCCGGACCGAAGGGATCCGGCAAGGTCATAGCGGCCCAGATTGGCTTGGAACACCCAATACTTGGGTTTGTCCTCCCCGGTGATTTCCGGGAACCCGGCCTCACGGTTCCGGAAGAACCAGGATAGGCCCGCGGCAATCCATGTCCCATGGTCTTCTCCGAACAGCCGCCGGAAGCTAGGGGTCAAGGCGAGCTTCCTCGCGAAGAGCCCCGCCCCCAGAAGGGAATGGACGCTGCTGTTCCGGAAGGGAGTCTTCGATTCCCCGGCCACCCTCTTGTAGAACCGCTTCCAGCGCTGGGCGCGGAAATCCACCGCGTCCTCCGGGTAGACCGCCGAGGCAAGCACGCTCGCGAACAGGAGCACGGCGGGCGGATCCTCGGCCTTCTTGCCC
>PXDE01000456.1 GCA_003566475.1 PVC group bacterium
ACGCACTCACGGAATGGTGAGTGCCCTACGGCCTCTCCGCTACCCCGGAATTCGCGTCCATTGGCGTTCATTCGCGGTTCAGAACGGACTGGGGGCTGAATCGTGCCAGCGAAGCGCATCCCACGCGCGGGCCAGGCGCGGCTCATGCGCAGCCGCGCCCTTGGCGGGCGCAGCTACAGGTCCTCCGACCCGTGGGCGCCGTTTGTGCTCGTGCCGGGGGGTGCGATCCGGCAAGGTGCCCCCCATGCGCTCGCAACGCGACACCGGGGCGCCGTACCGCCTGCGGACCCGCCGCCAGGCCATGGGCCTGATGGCCCGGGGCGCGGCGGCGGTCGGCGTGTCGGCCGGCGTGGCCGCCTGCGCATCCCGGCCCGCACGAAAGGAGTACCGCACGATGTCGACTGGTCTGCTTCGGGATCCCGTCTGCCTGCTGCATGAGCCCAGCCCCGGGCATCCCGAATCCCCGTCCCGCCTCGAAGCCATCTACGACGCGCTGGCCCGGTCCGGTCTGCTCGACCAACTGGACGACACCCAGCCCGAGCCGGCCGACGACGGGCGGCTGGCCCTGGCCCACCATCCCGCCTACCTCGACCTCGTGCAGCGCGAGATCGCCCGGGGCGCGCATCAGCTCTCCACCGGCGACACCGAGGTCAACGCGAGTTCCCTGCATGCCGCCCGGGCCGCCGCCGGGGCGGCCGTGGACGCGGCCCGCCGGGTCTGCGAGGGCACCTGGAAGAACGCGTTCTGCGCCATCCGGCCGCCCGGCCACCATGCCACGCGGAACCGGGCCATGGGCTTCTGCATCGCCAACCATGCCGCCATCGCCGCCCGCTACGTCCAGGCCCGGCATGGCGTCGAGCGGGTGCTCATCATCGACTGGGACGTCCACCATGGTAACGGCACCCAGGACATCTTCTGGGAGGATGGGACCGTCTTCTATTTCAGCACCCACCAGCATCCCTGGTACCCGGGCACCGGCCTGGCCGAGGAGCGGGGGGCGGGTGACGGCGAGGGGACCACCCTCAACTGCCCCCTCCCGGCCGGGTCCGGACGCCGCGAGATCTTCGGCTGCATCGAGCACCAGCTCCTTCCCGCGCTCGAGTCCTTCCGGCCCCAGTTCATCGTCCTGTCCGCCGGCTTCGACTCCCGCATCCACGACCCCCTGGGCGACTTCACCCTCGAGGACGAGGACTTCGCCGACCTCACCCGCCTGACCCTGGGCCTCGCCGACCACTACGCGGAGGGCCGTCTGATCTCCGTACTGGAAGGCGGCTACCGCCTGGCCGGCCTCGCCTCGGCCGTGGAGGCGCACGTGCGGGCGCTGATGGAGGGTTGAGGTCGGAGGGAGGAGATCTGAGGGAAGAAACCTGAAGGCTGAAACCTGAAACCTGAAGCCGGAAGGAAGGAGCCCGAAACCCTAGAAGGAGAAGCAACGATGTCTGAGCTGGCACGAAGGAAGCAGGAATTCCGCAAGCGGACGAAAGCGTATGCGTCGGCGACGATTCGCCTGTACTGTTCGCTCCCGACGAGCCGAACGGAGGTTGGTGTTCTGGCCAAACAGCTCCTGCGCTCCGGCACTGCGGTCGCGTCCATCTACCGCGAGGCGTCCCGTGCCCGCAGCGATGCGGATTTCGTGTCCAAGATCGACCTCTGCGCCCAGGAAGCCGACGAATCCATGCTTTGGCTTGAGCTTCTGCGGGACGACTGCCGGATTCGGTCCCAATCCCTTGAGTGGCTGCTCCGTGAATCGGACGAGCTCATCGCGATCTTCGTCACCATGGCCAGGAGGGTAAAGGCAAAGCCCAAGTAGCCCGGGCCCCCTTCACCGCCGCCCCCGTGGCGGCTGCCCGGCCTCTGCCTTCAGGTTTCAGGTTTCAGCCTTCAGGTTTCAGCCTTCCTACTTCACTCCCTCCCTCACCTCGTCCCCTCCACCGCCTCCCCCAGCCCCAACAGCTCCACGATCCCCTTCTCCGCGAGGTCGAGCATGGCGTTGAGCGAGGTGCGCGGGAAGGCCCGGGCCTCGGCGGTGCCCTGGACCTCGACGTACTCGCGGGCATCGGTCATCACCACGTTCATGTCCACATCGGCGCGGAAATCCTCGGGGTAGTTGAGGTCGAGCAGGGGGGTGCCCTCGACCATGCCCACGCTCACCGCCGCGACCCGGCCCAGAAGCGGGCTGGCCTCGATCCGGGCCTCGGCCATCAGCCGGAAGATGGCCATGCGCAGGGCGAGGTAGCCGCCGGTGATGGAGGCGGTGCGGGTGCCGCCGTCGGCCTGGATCACATCGCAGTCCACCCAGATGGTGCGGGGACCGAGCTGCTTCAGGTCCACCACCGCGCGGAGGGCCCGGCCGATCAGCCGCTGGATCTCCATGGTGCGCCCGCCCAGCCTGCCCTGACTGGCCTCGCGCTTCATGCGCCCGCCGTCCGAGGCGTGCGGCAGCATGCTGTATTCGGCGGTGACCCAGCCCCCCGGAACCTTCTGGTACCGCATCCAGCCCGGCACCGCCTCCTCGACGGTGGCCGCGCACAGGACATGGGTGCGGCCCATCCTGATCAGGACCGAGGCGGCGGCGTTCCCGGCCACTCCCGTCTCGAAGGCGACCGGACGGAGGGCGTCGGGAGCCCGGCCGTCGGGACGGGCGAACGGCGTGGCGGCGGAGGGATCGGACATAGGGAAATCCTTGGGCTGGAGGGGGAGATCAGAAGCGCATCATTCTGACCGCCCCCGCGGCATGGGGCAACCCGGAATGGCGCCCCCGAATCCGCACACTACCCACGCAGGCCGCTCGCGCCATCCTTGAGACGTTGTAGGACGGCGGGCCTTCTACATGGACTGCGGTGGCACGTAAACGTCAACGGCGCGACGACACACCTGGGGCCACCAGCAACCTCTGGCGTGCCGCACCATCTGTTGCACGACACCGCCTTGGCTACCCCCGGAGGGGGCTTGATCCTAGATCCGGCAGTTGGCCAACGATGGCAGATATAACCCGTTGCTGAGCAAACTCTTGCGATAGTCAACGCCCGCACCCAATGGGTGATGCCCTGAAGAGTGGCCTTGGCGAACGAGATGTGCATGCTGCGACCCCTCCGGGGTCGGACGGTGGGGGGAACGGGTTCCGGAGGGGTCGCAGCAGGCCTGATTGGTGTCAACTGCCGGATCTAGGTTGATCGGCGGACGCGCAGGATGACGCCCCGCCTCCGGCGGAAGCCAAAGCGGGGTCGCCGTCCCGCAGACGGGACTCTGCCCCCGCAGTCCAAGTGCGTCGTCGTCCGTTCCATGGCGTCTGAAAATGACCGGCAACTGGGTATGATCGAGCCTTCGGTGTTTGCGCCGGCCAGATCTGGCGACTCATTCACCGGCCACGTGCGGCCGCGCCCTCGGCGGGCGCAGCTACATGGATTCGCCCGCCGCTACTCCAGCCCGCGCAGATGCTCCTGATCCGTCTCGGACAGGCGGTCGAACTCGTAGGCGAAGCGTCGGCCGTCCTCACGTTCCAGCATCACCTGCGGATGCTGGTAGCCGATCAGCCGCGCCCGGATCTCCTGGCCCTGGTCGTTGGTCCAGGCCCGGAGCGGTCCCGGTTCGGCGGCGGGCGCGGCCGCAGGCGGCGCCGCCACGGCGGGCCGACCGCCCGCAGCCTGCTGCATCGCGGCCAGGGTGTCGTAGAGCTTGCGCACATGCTCGCGCCAGTCGAAGCCCTCCACGCCCTCCCAGCGCGGATCCTCAGCCCGGTTGGCCCGGACGAAGTCCGCCCGCTCGTTGAGCACCTCGTAGGCCTGGACCCGAAGCTCGGGCGACACCCGGGCCCGCCGCGACTCGTCGGTCAGGATCTTCTCGATCTCCACCCGGGCCACCGCCTCCTGCACTCCCTCCATGGCCTGAAGGAGAAAGGCCGAGGGCTCCATCCCCCGCGGCCCCGCCGTGCCCAGGTTCGTGTGGTTGCGCATGAGGTTCACCCAGCCGCCCATGTTCATGATGGAGCTGATGGTTGGTCGGCCGCGGCCGTCGGTCCCGGGCACGCCCCAGTACTCGAGCTTGAACCGGGTGGGGCCGATCACCGGCGTGGAGCGGACGTGGTGCCGCCCGGTGTTGCCCTCGACCAGCCAGCGGTAGGACCGGAGGTTGTTGCCCCGGTGGAACCGGGCGATGGTGGCCACCGGGAAAGGCGCGTCCCAGCCGCCCAGGATCCGCTCGCCCAGGTTCTCCGGCGGGTTCGGGTTCCAGGGGTACTCATGGTAGGCCACCTCCATGGCTCCGATCCGGAACTGCCCGTCGCGGAAGCTGTAGCCCCGCCCGTGGGAGATCACGTTCCACCGGATTCCCGGCGCGATCCGATTGAAGAACTCCACCGTGCGGTCGATGGGCTTGCGGTCGTGGGCGGTGCCGAGGATCACCGAGTCGGGATCCCAGCCGATCTGGCGCACCCGCTGGCGCACCCCCTCGATCACCGGCTGCCAGACCGCCTCGCTGCCCGAGGTTCCGGGATAGGGAACCCGCACATTCCGGGCCTGCCGACCGTCCCAGCCGGTCACCACCGCCTGCATCCGGCCCGCCTCGTCGTTGCTCTCCTGCCGGCCGAAGGCCTGGTCCCACAGGGTCAGCACCACGAACTGCGGCGACCCCACCTGGGTCCGCCACCGGCCGAGCATGGCGTCGAAGGCGGTGAAGTCGGGCCTCGCCTGTGCGCCCTCCCCCCGGAACCGGATGACGCCCTCGCGGGTGCCGAAATGCACCGGATGCGACGTGGATCCGTCGCCGTCATCGGAACGCAGGACCACGCCGAGATGCAGCACGCTCTGCCCCAGGGCCCGCAGGATGGCGTAGGACGGGGCGAGCAGCTCGAAATGCGCGTCCGACCACATGGGCACCTCGTAGCGGAGGGCGACGGAGTCCGGGGAGTGCAGGAAGTTGACGTGGGTGCCGTACTGCTCCATGGGCGGGTGGACCGCCTCGCTCACCACCAGGGTCAGGGGCACGGCCCCGCCGCCCGGCACCTGGACCGTCACCTGCCCCTGGTAGGTTCCCGGGGCGGCCTGGGCGGGGACGTTGACGGTGATCCAGGCCACCAGGGTGCGGGTGGTCTCCAGCGGCGCCGTGGAGAGATGGAAGTACCGGCCTTCCCGCTCCGGATCCCGCTCCCCGAGGGCGTCGCGGTGATGCTGCGAGCCGTAGCGCACGGTGACCCGCGCGGCGGGGATCGTCCCGGCCCCGCCGGTGTGGCGCAGGTCGGAGACGGTGACCCGCGGATTTCGCAGCATGTCCGCGCCCCGGGCCGCCACCACCCCCGAGGCCATGCCGTTGCGCGGCCCCACCAGACGGAGCTGGGGCGGCCCGGGGGTCGGACGGGAGTCGTCGTCGAGCATCTCGAACGGCTCGGGCGTCCACACGGCAAGCGGCTGGGCGGGCGCGAAAGCGGGAACGGAAAGGGCGGCGACAAGGAGTAGAGCGTTTCGATGCATACCGTCAGCCTACGGGGACGCGGCGATTCTGGCAAGGCGGGGCGCGGGGAAGGCCAGTGATCGGTGATCAGTGATCGGTGATCAGTGAAGGCCGCGGAACCGCGCCGCTTGCGCGGCGGGTTCAGCCGGATAAGGGGGTGAGACCCGGGGCGCGATGTAGGAGGGCCGGATACAGGATATGGAGGAACCGCAGAATGTCGAATGTCGAATTCCGAATGTCGAAGGAAGGCGCTCGCTGGAACGAACCCAGACCTCGGGGGAGGGGTGGGAGGGCGAGGCTCCCGCCGAGCCGGAGCGAGGAGCTGCCATGCCCGGGTTCCTGAAACGAGCCGGGCACTGGCCAGGAACGAATCATGGCCTTCCCCCGCTCGCGGCCCATCCCGCCCGTGGCGGGATTCGCCCTCCCGGCCCGCTGCGCGAGCCTCGCGCGCCCGTGGCCCGGGCATCTTGCCCGGAGCCGAGCGAAGTGTGGTCCCGACCGGTCCATGGACAGGGTTTCCGCCGACCATGGTCGATCCGGGATCCGGCCTCGCTCGGGCACAGGCTGGAAGCGCCGTGCCACATCGTGTCCATCCTGCTGGCAAGCGGTGGGGACTTCACCAGGGCAATCCAAGTGCCGTCGGCGCCATGGAAGAGCTCCGAGGTCCGTGCTCGGTGCCTTGCCTTCGCCTGAAGCGTTCCAGCAGCCATCTGTCCCCTGATGCCTAACGTCACGCCTCACCGGATGCGAGGCCCGCCGCGGGCTGGGGCTACGGTGGAGGCGTTTGTTCGGGCATCTTGATTCGTGTCTCCGAATCCCTCGTTGGCAGCATCTGGAAAAACAGCGCAACCGGAGAGAACATGCACCACGCGATGGACCACGGCACCCACATGAGTTTGTCGATGACCGAGTTCCGAATCCTCCTGCCGATAATTGCCTTTGGGTAACGATGCTTCATGAATCCGCCCACCCGCCGTCGGACCGCCAGCAAACTACTGACAGTCGGAAAGGGTGTCAGGGCGATCTCATTGGCGCAAATCGTCTTCCTGCGTCGTCGCGAGCTAAACCATGCCAGGAGCATGGAAGGCGGGCCGAACGGAAGAGCATCGGCGAAGAGGTGTTTCCCGAAACCGGCTCGGACAGCGATGAGCAGAAAGACAACAAACAGCAATGCGGCGACTCCTTGGAGGGGATGCCACTCTCGCCATGCTTTGACTGTCTCGATCTCTCCGTCTGATTCGAGCAGGAGGAGCAGCCTGTTGAAGTAGTCCCATTCCGCTTTGCACGCCACGATCTTGTGGTCCTTGCAGTCGTCATAATAAAACCACAGCGCTTGCCCGACTTCCTGCACGGTCTTGTCGTCGGTCGCATGGCTCGCTTCGGTTAGCGCGTCATCAAACTGGAAGGCGGTGATTTCCTCACGCATGTACGCGCGGATGGCCTTCGCCATTTGATCTCTGGCTTTTCGATCAGTCAAGTTGTTGCCCGAACGTTCACCTTGGCCGGCAGTGGACTGCGCCGCGGGACACTGTACAGTCCAAGGTGTGGTTGGCTCCTTCCATCATCTCATCGTCCACAGTGCAAATGCTCCGCCGGCCACCAAACCCACAATCGCCAGCCAGACAAAGCAACCGATCACCCCTCTCGGATCAAACAGCAAGATCCGTCGGTAGTGCTTGTCGCACCATGCACCGGTGAATGGAACTGCGCCGGGGAAGTGGCGAAGGTGGCCGGGCTTTCCACAGGTGATGCACATTCCACAGAAGCCGCGTGGCACGCCCTGGTTCTCCAGCGTTTTGGGGGACTTCTCCCACAGATCGCAGTAGCACCCTCTCTCTGCTGGGCCTGGATGATCCATCTCTTTCATTGAGCCAACTCATTAATCTACACAAAATCTCCGTTTGCCGGAGGAACGGCTCACTCGAACGATGGCACCTTGGCACTGCAAGGCGCTGGGAAGCAAGCACTCTCTTACGGTGACGATGACCCTGTATCCCGGCCGGCGTCATTTCCTTTCAACATGTGTCTCGGAATCCGGTACATATAGGGAACTCTATGTCACAGGAGGCGGATATGCCGGGCGGGACGGCTGCGGTGAATGCGGCTCTGGAGGGTTTCACCGGGGGGCATGGACTTGTGTCCTTCAGCCGACCGCCCGCATCTCCCCAGGTGGGTCAGGCGGTTTCTGGATTTCGCCCCGGGCCGTCGTGGTTCACCCCCTTCTCTCCCGCTCCGAACCTCCGCCTCAGGAGCTTGTCCGCCTGCGTTCCCTGTGGCATCCACGGCCTTGGCGGCCGCGGCTACGCCCCCCCTTCCCCTATCTGTGTTCATCCCCTCCCCCGGAGGGGTGCCCGAAGGGCGGGGTGGGTTGGGTGTGCATCCGTGGTTCCTCCTCTCCCCCTCCACTGCGATCCTCCGTACCCTCCGCGACCTCTGTGGTCCGATCGGTTCCGGGTGATGGCCACGCTGAGTTCGTTCGCGGTTCAAGACTAGCCGGGGCGGGATGGCTGCGGCCGGCCCGGATTCAGACTCGTCGGCCGGGCGGGCGTAGGGCACAGTGCAGGCCATGACACAGGCGACTCAAGCGAAGGTGGCGGTGACCGGAGCGGCCGGATTCATCGGCTCCCATCTGGCCGAGGCCCTGGTCCGCGAGGGCCATGCGGTCACCGGGGTGGACTGCTTCGTCCCCTACTACGACCGGGCGGTGAAGGCATCCAACCTGGCCGACCTCCAGTCCATGTCCGGCTTCCGGTTCGTGGAGACCGACCTTCGGACCGACGCCCTGCCCCCGGTCCTTGACGGCTGCGAGGTGGTGTTCCACCTGGCGGCCATGCCGGGCCTGGTCCGGAGCTGGACCGACCTCGACCTCTACAGCTCGTGCAACATCCTGGGCACCCAGCGCCTGCTCGAGGCCGCCCGGGAGGCCGGGGTGAAGCGGGTGATCTATGTCTCCACCTCGAGCGTCTACGGCCGGGAGGCCACCGGCCCCGAGGACGCCGATCTTCGGCCCTTCTCCCCCTATGGCATCACCAAGCTGGCCGGGGAGCATCTGTGCCAGGCCTATGCCGACAACTACGGCCTGCCCTACACCATCCTCCGGTACTTCTCGGTCTACGGCCCACGCCAGCGGCCGGACATGGCCTACCACATCCTGATCCGCGCCCTGCTCGAAGGCCGGCCGTTCCCCATGTTCGGCGACGGAAGCCAGTCCCGCAGCAACACCTTCGTCGACGACATCGTGCAGGCCACCCTCCTGGCCTGGCGGAAGCCCGAGGCCGCCACCGGCGAGACCTTCAACGTGGGCGGGGGCGAGGTCATCACCCTGGCCGAGGCGGTGGCCCTGATCGAGGACCTCACCGGACGCCAGGCGGTCATCGAGCGCGGCCCGGCCCGCCCCGGCGACCAGATGCACACCCGGGCCGACATCGGCAAGGCCCGCCGCCTGCTCGGGTACGATCCCTCCACCCCGGTCCGCGAGGGCCTGGCCCGGCAGGTGGCGTGGCAGCAGGCCCGGAGCGGCGTCCCCGCCTGACCCGTGTCCACGGTGGACCTGCGCGACCGGCTACACGAGGCGGGCTTCCTGCCCCCGGACCCCTCCGACCGCACCCTGGTCAACCTGATGGCCTCGGTGATCCGGTCGCGGGGCGGCGAATCGCCTCATCCGGGATTCGCCGGCCTGGATGAGGAGGCCCTGGCCGCCTGCCGCTCGCTGGTGCTGGTGCTGGTGGACGGTCTGGGCTGGCATCAGGTCGAGGCGGCCCAGCGTGAGCGCCCGGCGCCCGCGTTCATCCACCGCCGTTCCCTGCGGGCGACCACGGTGTTCCCGGCCACCACGGCCGTGGCCACCACCACGCTCACCACCGGGGCCTCTCCGGCCGAGCACGGCGTGCTGGGCTGGTACACCCATCTGCCCGAGATCGGCCTGAACACCACCATCCTCCTCGGCACGCTCGGCTTCTTCGGCCTCGGCGTCTCGCCCGAGAGCCCCGACTGGGGCTCCACCATCAACGACGGCCGCCGCCTGCTCACCGTCTTCCCCCACGCCGCCCTGGTGCCCGCGCTGTCGCTGATGAGCCTGGTGCTGGGCCTCAACCTGCTGGCCGACGGCTTGCGCGAAGAAAGCCTGCGGGATTGATCGCCCGCCACACAGGGAGGTTCGCATGAACCAGACCGACACACCGATCCTCGACATCGAGAACCTCTCGATCTCCTTCTTCACCCGGCTGCGGGAGATCCCGGCGGTGATGGATTTCTCCTGCTCGGTGCGGCCGGGCGAGGCGATGGGGCTGGTGGGGGAATCGGGCTGCGGGAAATCCACCGTGGCGCTTGGGGTGATGCGCGATCTGGGCGTCAACGGGCGCATCACCGGCGGCGCGATCCGCTTCAAGGGCCGCGACCTGGCGACCATGTCGGACGCCGAGCTGCGCCGCATCCGCGGCTCGGAAATCGCCATGATCTATCAGGAGCCGATGGCCAGCCTGAACCCCGCGATGAAGGTCGGCAAGCAGCTGGCCGAGGTCCCGATGATCCACCGCGGCATGACGCAGGCCCAGGCGATGGACCGCGCGCGCCAGATGGTCGCCGATGTGCGCCTGCCCGACCCCGAGCGCATCCTGCAGGCCTATCCCCACCAGCTCTCGGGCGGCCAGCAGCAGCGCATCGTCATCGCCATGGCGCTGATGGCCAACCCCGCCCTTCTGATCCTGGATGAGCCGACCACC
>PXDE01000273.1 GCA_003566475.1 PVC group bacterium
CCTGTCCCTAGGCCGGATTTCTGGCCTTGGGAGCGAACTTTTCGGAAAGGGTGGACAAGGGCCGCGACATAGGCGATAGTTATTGTCTCAATTTTGATGCGGCCTGTCCTCGCGACAGGTGCGGCAGACGTGGACGGAAGCGCCACGGGGCCTCGGAAAGAGGTCGGCCGGGCGCTTATATGTAATGAACGTATTTCATCTGGCAGTGTCATCAATGAGCAGACGGAATGGGCCACCTCTGGTCCCCGACGTCCGCAGCCCGCAAGAACAGGCCGTTTGGCGCTGTCCCTGGCTCCATGGTCCTGTCGCGTTGCTCGTTGCGTTCGGCGTGTCGGCGGCGCGGGCCGAGCCCCCCCGGCACCTTCCGGACGTGGTGGTCACGGCGCGAGCCTGGCCGGAGGCGGCCGGAAACCTTCCCACCTCAGTGGCGGTCTGGCAGCCGGTGACCGATGCCTGGGGGATGGCAGGCGGGCTGCCCGACCTCGCCGACGAGACCCCGGGCGTGCACCGGACTTCCGACGGGTTCTGGGCCGGCGATCTGTCCATCCGGGGCATGACCGGGGACCGCGTCGTGGTGACCCTCGACGGGGCCCGACTGGTGACCGCCAACGATCTGGCCGCCCGCATGGCCCTGATCGACCTGTCCGCCGTGGAGCGCGTGGAGGTGTTCAAGGGCCCCGTGTCGGCGCTTTACGGCTCCGGCTCGCTGGGCGGCATCGTGAACATCGTGCTGCCCGTGCCGATGTACCCGGTCGAGCCGGAGCTTTCCCAGCGCAGCCGCCTCGGCGTCCTGCACAATCCGGACGGATGGGCCGCGCACCACAGCGCCACCTACGGCGCCCCCCGGCATGTCGTGTGGGCCGCCATCACCGCCCGCGACGCGGATACCTACCGCGACGGCGACGGGAACCGGGTCCGCAACACCCAGTTCGCCGACCAGGCCGTTTCCCTGCGGCTGGCCCATCGGTGGTCGGACATGGCCGACTCCGACGTGCTGCTGCAAGTCCACCGGGGCCAGGACATCGGCGTTCCGGGGTCGGGCAGCGCCCCTCTTCCCGCCGCCGCCGATGTGACCTACACGGACGCCCACCGGGTGCTGGTGGGCGTCCATCACCGCCAGGAACTGCCCGGACCCCGCTGGCAGCGAAGCCGACTGAACCTGTATGCGCAGCAGATCGAGCGCAAGGTGCGCATCGACAACTTCCCGGACGGCCCCCTGGACAAGATCACTCCGGTCGGCCGGCACGACACGGTGGGCGGCCGCTGGATGAACGAGCTGGAATGGGGCGACCACCAGGTGGGCCTCGGCGTGGAGACCTGGCGCCGGTCGCTCGACTCCACCCGCGAACGCCATTTCCGCGACGGCCGGGTGGAGTTCGACCGCCCCCTGCCCAAGGCCAGCGAATGGTCCTACGGCGCGTTCGTCGAGGACCGCTGGACCCTGAGCCCGGCCCTGACGCTGACCGTCGGCGCCCGGGCCGACGGTCTTCGCACCGAGAACCAGGCCACGCCCCAGTGGGACGAGGATTCGGGCCACGACACCAACTGGAACGCCCACGCGGGGATCCGCTGGAATCTCTCCGAGGCCTGGGCGGTCCGCGGGGTGACCGCCGCCGGCTACCGGGCCCCGTCCATCGAGGAGCGCTACCAGTTCCTGGCCCTGGGCGATGGCCGGGTGAAGCTGGGCAACCCCGATCTCGACGCCGAGCGCTCGGGGTTCGTCGAGGCGGGGCTGGTCTGGACGCACGCCGACGGCGCGGTGGAGATCTCGGGATTCCACAACGACCTCCGGAACCGGGTGGGCGAGGAAGAGGTGGACGAGCAGACCCTGCGCAACGCCAACATCGACCGCGCCCGCATCCGGGGCATCGAGGCGGAGGGGCGCTGGCGGCTGTCCGATGCGGTGGGGGTCCAGGCCTCGCTGGCCTACCTGCGCGGGGACGACCGCCGCGCCGACGAGCCCCTGCCCGACATCGCGCCCCTCACCGGGTCGGTCGGCCTCGGGGTCCGTCCGGCCCCGGCCTGGGCGGCCCGGGTCCGCTACATCTTCGCCGCCCGCCAGCACCGCGTGCCCGAGGCCATGGAGGAGACCCCGGGCTGGGGACGCCTGGACGCCTCGGTGGCCTACGCCCTGGAGCGGGGGGCCTTCGAGCACGAGTTCCGGATCGATGTGCTGAACGTCACCGACACGACCTATCGCGACCACCTCAGCACCTGGCGCGGCAGCCCCCATCACGAGCCCGGCCGGTCGGTCCAGGTCGCCTGGCAGGCGAGGTTCTGATGGGCTCCGCGTTCTCAACCACCCAGGGCATGGCGGTCCGCGTTCCGGCCAGGAAGGCGTGCGTTGTGACGGCGTCGTCTCCCTGTCCAGCACGGCTGCGACCCCTCCGGGGTCGGTCCCGTTCTGGGGCACGAGGTCCGGGGGTGTCGCTCCGCTTACCCCCGGCTAATGGCTGGCACCCCTTCCGCCTTCGCCCTTCGGGCTACGGCGGACAGGCCGGGGTGGCCGTGACCCACACGACCCCGGAGGGGTCACAGCGATTAGCCGGGGGTCGAGCGACGCGACACCCCCGGAACACAAGTCCTCACCTAACCGCCCGACCCCGGAGGGGTCGCAGCAAGCGGCGTCCACGGGTCTCGCCCGCTTCCCGAGGCACCATCGGTCGGGCGTGGCAACCGCTAAGCACAGTTTCCCTGCGTGGACCGGGCCATGACCCCGTCCAGCGACCTGCGCATGGATTCGGGTTCCAACGCGGATCAGGAGCTTAATAGGAGTACAGCATGAGCATGCAGACGGAACTGGGCAGCCTCCTTGGCTGGGTCGAGGGGATGCGGAGCCGCGTGCGGAAACTGGCGCGGGAATGGGAGGATCAGGAGGGCAACCTCATCATGATCCTCCACGCGATCCAGAACGAGTTCGGGTACGTGCCCCGCGGGGTGGCCAACGAGCTGGCCAAGGAGATGAAGATCCCCATGGCCCGGATCTACGAGGTGATCACGTTCTACCACTACTTCCGGCTGACGCCGCCGGGACAGCACAGCATCCAGGTCTGCATGGGCACCGCCTGCTATCTGAAGGGGGCGTCCGATCTGCACGACGAGCTGGCCCGCCGGCTGCGGCTGCTGGAGATGGGCGGGGGCCGCGGCGGGGAGTTCCAGCTCGAGACCGTACGGTGCATCGGCTGCTGCGGCATGGCCCCGGCGGTGGTGGTCGACGGCGAAACCCATGGTCGCCTCGGCCTGGATGACGTGGAGAAGATCCTGAAACCCAAGCGGGGAACCCCATGAGCCGCAAGCAGCTTACCGTGAGTGACCTCGAAGCCCGGTGGGCGGAGACCCCGCCGGCCCGGAAATGGGCGCGGGTCGGGCTCGACACCGGTGGCATCGCCGCCGGGGCCCGGCAGGTGCACAAGGCGCTGCTCGAAGCCCGGGAGGACGCCGGACTGTCCGTCGACATCGAGAAGGCGGGGCCCCTGGGCCTGGCCTATGCGGACCCGGTGGTGGTGGTGGGCGACGAATCCGGGCCCGCCGTGGTCTTCGGGGCCATGGATCCGGAGTCCGCCCGTGAGCTCGTCGAGGGATATTTCCAGGACGGCCGCCTGCTCGAGGACCGGGTCATCGCCACCCGCGAGCGGGGCCGCGACCTGGACGGCCCGCCCCAGGTGTCGATCCTCGTCAAGGATACCGGCGACGGGAAGCCCGAGGACCGGACCGCGTTTTTCCAGGATCTGTTCCGCGAGGAGCTGACGGTCCACGGACTTGACGGGGTGGTCGGGGTGTATCGCGCCCTGGACATGGGGCTCTATGGGAAGGGCGTCTGCGTGCAGCTCCTGCCCTCCCGGGTCACCTACGCCAATGTCACCGGACCGGATGTCCGCCGCATCATCGAGAAGAGCCTGGGCGAGGGCCAGGTGCTGGAGGATCTTCTGGAGACCGCCGTCGAGCCCCAGGAGCGGATCGTCCTTCGCAACTGCGGCCACATCGATCCTGACGACCTCGACGCCTACCTCCAGGCGGGGGGCTACCGCGGCTTGAGGCGCGCCCTGCTGGACCTGAGCCCGGAAGACGTGATCGAGGAGATGAAGACGAGTGGGCTGCGCGGCCGGGGCGGGGCCGGGTTCCCGGTATGGATGAAGTGGCGGAACACCCGCCGGCCGGAGGCCGACCGGAAGTTCGTCATCTGCAACGGCGACGAGGGGGATCCGGGCGCGTTCATGGACCGGAGCATCCTCGAGGGCGACCCGCACGCGGTGCTCGAGGGGCTGCTGATCGCCGCCTACGCGATCGGGGCCGACAAGGGGTTCTTCTATATCCGGGCGGAGTACCCGCTGGCCGTCGAGCGCATCCGCCGGGCCATCGGCCAGGCCCGCGACGCGGGGCTGCTCGGACGCGACATCCTGGGCAGCGGCTTCTCGTTCGACGCCGACGTCCGGCTGGGCGCGGGGGCCTTCGTGTGCGGCGAGGAGACGGCGCTCATCGCCTCCATCGAGGGCCGCCGGGGCAGCCCCGAGCCGCGCCCCCCCTACCCTTCCGAGAAGGGGCTGTGGGGCCGGCCCACGGCCATCAACAATGTCGAGACCCTGGCCGCCGTGTCCGCCATCCTCGACCGGGGCGGGGCCTGGTACGCCGGGATCGGCACCGAGCAGTCCCGGGGCACCAAGGTGTTCGCGGTCACCGGCAAGGTCCGCAATCCCCAGCTCGTCGAGGTGCCCATGGGCATCCCCATCCGCACCGTGATCGAGGACATCTGCGGGGGCGCGGGGCGGGGCGCGCGGATCAAGGGGGTCCAGACCGGCGGCCCCTCCGGAGGGGTCATTCCCCTGGCGCGGCTGGACACGCCGGTGACCTACGAGAGCCTGCAGGAGCTGGGGTCCATCATGGGCTCGGGCGGGATGCTGGTGATGGACGAGACCGACTCCATGGTGGACGTGGCCAAGTTCTATCTCGGCTTCTGCGTGGAGGAGTCCTGCGGCAAGTGCGCCCCCTGCCGGGTCGGCGGCTTCCAGATGCTCAAGCTCCTCGAGAAGATCCACGCGGGGAAGGGGAGGCCCGAAGACCTCGCCACCATCCGCGAGATCTGCCACTGCATGCGAACCGCCTCCCTGTGCGGGCTGGGGCAGACCGCCCCCAACCCGGTGCTCTCGACCCTTCAGTACTTCGAACGCGAATACCTCGACCTTGTCGACGCGCGCGGGCCGGCGGCGGCCCGGCAGGCCCGTCGGGGGCGCGAATCCCAGAGCAACTGGGAAAGGATGTGACCATGACCGACCAGATGACTGCGGTGCGGGCGAAGATCAACGGCATGCCGGTGGAGGTGCCGGAAGGCACCAGCATCCTGGAGGCGGCCCGGAAGGCCGGCATCCGCATCCCCACCCTGTGCAAGCACCCCGACCTGCTGCCCACGGCCGCCTGCGGGCTGTGCATCGTCAAGATCGCCGGGCAGGGCCGGATGCCGCGGGCCTGCGCCACCGCCCTTCAGGACGGGATGGAAGTCACCACCCACGACGGCGAGCTGACCCGGGTCCGCCGCATGGTCCTCGAGCTGATCCTCTCCACCCACCCCAACGCCTGCCTGACCTGCGGGCGCAACGGGAACTGCGAGCTGCAGACCCTGGCCGGGGAGTTCGGCGTCCGCGACGACCGGCTCGAGAAGCACATCCCCGACCTCCCCATCGACCGCTCCAACGGGTCGATCACCATCGACTTCACCAAGTGCATCAAGTGCGCCCGCTGCGTGCAGGTCTGCCAGGACGTCCAGAACGTGTGGGCGCTGAGCCTGCTCAACCGGGGCATCGACACCCGCATGGCCCCCGCCGGGGACATCTCCCTGGCCGACTCGCCCTGCATCAAGTGCGGCCAGTGCGCCGCCCACTGCCCCACCGGGGCCATCGTCGAGCACGACGAGATCCCCGCCGTCTGGGAGGCCCTGCGCGACCCCGACGCGTTCTGCTCGGTGCAGATCGCCCCCAGCGTGCGGGTGGCGCTCGGCGAGGAGTTCGGCTTCCCGCCGGGCACCAACCTCACCCGGCAGATCTACGCCATCCTCCGGCGGCTCGGGTTCCAGGCCGTGTTCGACACCAATTTCTCCGCCGACCTCACCATCATGGAGGAGGCCAGCGAGTTCGTCGAACGGTTCGCCCACGGCAAGGGCCCTTTGCCCCTCATCACCTCCTGCTGCCCGGCCTGGACCGACTACATGGAGAAGAACCATCAGGACTTCATCCCCAACTTCTCCACGGCCAAGAGCCCCCAGCAGATGCTCGGGGTGATGGCCAAGACCTACTTCTCGGAGAAGATGGGCATCGATCCGGCGAAGCACATCCAGGTTTCGATCATGCCCTGCACGGCCAAGAAGTACGAGCTGGAGCGGACCGACGAGATGTTCGCCTCCGGCCACCAGGATGTGGACATCGCCCTCACCACCCGCGAGCTGGCCCGCATGATCAAGCAGTCCGGCCTGGTGCTCCGCGAGATGCCGGAGGAGGAGGCCGACTCCGTCCTGGGCGAATACAGCGGCGCCGGCACCATCTTCGGCACCACCGGCGGGGTCATGGAAGCCGCCCTGCGCACCGGCCACTTCATGGTCACCGGCGAGAACCTGCCCCGGGACGCGGTCGAGATCCATCCCGTCCGCGGGCTGGAGGGAGTCAAGGAGGCCGAGATCGACATCCGGGGCGCCACCGTCCGCGTGGCCGTCGCCCACGGCATGGCCAATGTGGACAAGGTGCTCGACCGGGTCCGCGAGGCCCGGGAGCGCGGCGAGGATCCCCCGTACCATTTCATCGAGGTCATGGCCTGCCCAGGCGGCTGCATCGGCGGAGGCGGCCAGCCCTATGGCATCAGCAACGAGGTCCGGCGAAAGCGCATGGAGGGCCTGTATCAGGACGACCAGAACCGCGCCCTCCGCTGCTCCCACGAGAACCCCTCCATCCAGCGCATCTACCGCGAGTTCCTGGGCGAGCCCCTCGGCGAGAAGGCCGAGCGGCTCCTCCATACCCGCTACAAGCCCCGGCGTACCTACCTTCGGTAGGCGAGCGGGCTTGGAACCGCGAATGGCCCCAGCGCGGCTCGCCGCCGCAACCCATTGTGGACCACAGAGGCCGCAGAGGTTACGGAGGTTCACAGAGGGGGGGGAGAAGTGGGTGAACCGCGAATGGACGCGAATGAACGCGAATGGATGGGGGGAGGGACCATGGCCGATGAGGGATGCGGGGGAACTGAAGATTGACGGTTGACGCAGTGGAGCCGCCGCGAGGCGGCGCCCCGTGGCCCGGGCATCTTGCCCGGAGCCGAGCGAGGTTCGGTCCCGAATGGTCCATGAACCGTGTCTCCGCCGACCATGGTCGATCCGGGATCTTGCCTCGCTCGGGCACGGGCTGGAAGAGCCGTGCCACGGCGCGGCCATGCTGCTGGCAAACAGTGATTCGTGGGACATGGCGGTGTCTGGTGTCTCGGAGCAGCAGTGAAGGCCTCCGGCACGGGGGGCCAGCCGGATGAGGGTAATGAGACGCCACCGAGGTACCCAACGCCCTGTAGCGGCCTCTCGACCGAGCCTTCGAGGGAGCGGCATCCTTCAACGTGTCTCAGAGCAGCCGGTTTCTGGTTGCCCCTCCCCGTTCGCGTTCATTAGCGTCCATGTCTTCATCCCGCCTTGGCGGTGATTCGCGGTCAAGCCTTTCCCTTCCCTATCCGCCATGAGCTCACTCGACCTAGCCGCTTTCTTAGCCTACCTGCTCGGCATCACCGTGGTTGGCGCCTGTCTGCACCGGCGGCGGCCGGGGGCCGACGTGTTCGTGGCCGGGCGGGCCATGGGCTGGTTCCCCATCGGCCTGTCCGTGATGATCACCCTGTTCAGCGCGGTCAACCTCGTGGCCTTCCCCACCGAGGTCATGGACCACGGCCTCTACGTGCTCGCCTCCCTGCCCGTCTTCGTGCTCGTGGCGATCCCCATCACCCGGGTGTTCATCCCCTTCTTCCACGGGATGCGCCTCACCAGCCTCTATGCCTACCTCGAACACCGGTTCGACCGACGGGTCCGCCGCCTGGCCAGCGGGCTGTTCATCCTGTGGCGGATGTTCTGGATGGCCACCGCCCTTTACGCCTCGGGCCGCATCCTCGCCCCCATCACCGGCCTTCCCCTGCCCGTCCTGCTCATCGCGGCCGGGGGCGTGGCCGCGCTCTACACCGCCCTCGGCGGCATCCGCACCGTCATGTGGACCGACGTCATGCAGGCCTTCGTTCTCGTGGCCGGGGTGCTGGGCGCCCTCGGGGTGGCCGTGGCCGCCCAGGAGCACGGCTGGGCCGGGCTGTGGGCCCGGGCCGGGGCGGGCGGACAGTTGCGGCCCTTCCGCCCCTTCGACCCCGCCTTCCTCTCCTGGCGGCCCACCGAGCGCATCACCCTGTGGAGCGGGCTCATCGGCACCCTGGTCGCCTTCCTCACCCGCTACGGGGCCGACCAGATGGTGGTGCAGCGCTACTTCACCGCCCGCAGCCGCCGGGCCGCCGTGCTCGGCTTCTGGTGGAACGTCCTCGCCGCCCTGGCCGTGCTGCTGCTGCTGACCCTCCTGGGCCTGGCCATCGCCGCCGCGCCCGCGCCCGCCGAGGCCCCGGCCATGGCCCGCTTCGCCGACTATGTCAGGGCTCTGCCCTTCGGGCTCACCGGCGTCCTCGCCGCCGGCCTGCTCGCCGCCACCATGTCCAGCGTCGACTCCGGTCTCAACGCCTGCCTCGCCGCCTGGATGACCGACTTCGCTCCCTCCGACGGCCCGCCGCGACCAGGCGAACCTCAGAGGTCGCAGAGCTTGCAGAGGTCCGCAGAGGAAGAGCAGGAGGCGGAACCCGCAACCTTCCTCCCCCAGAAATTCGTGTCCATTCGCGGCTTGCCCTACGAAGCGGCTGCGCGAAGTAGGGTCCATTCGCGGTTCAAAGAATTCTGCGGTGCTACCGACAGCGGAATCCGGACGGGCCTGGCCTACCGCCTGGGCATCGGCCTGCTGGCGGTGGCGGTCATTGCCCTGGCCTTCGTGGTGGGACGGCAGGGGGATCTGTTCGCGACCGTCAACCGGGTGGTCAACGGCGTGGGCTCGCCGCTGCTGGCCCTGGTGCTGCTGGGCATGTTCAGCCGACGCTGCAACGCCACCGGCGCGTGGATCGGGGGCCTGATCGGCACGGCGGCCTCCCTGGCCATCAGCTTCGGCTGGGACGGCCTGGCCCTCCACTACTACGCCGTGGTCAATCTCCTCCTCACCCTCGCCGCCTGCCTCCTCGCCTCCGCCCTCACCACCCGTCGCGACCCAGTGACGGCCAGCCAGCAGGGGTGGATGTGGAGGGGTGCGGGGCAATAGGTCGATGGGGCGACCGGCATGGTGATTCGCGTCATTCTCTGCGGAAGCGGACGCTGCCTGGCGAGAATCCGGATGCCCCAACGGGGCTACGTAGCCTTAGCCCAGGGTTGCGAGGCACGAGCTACCCTGGGTCTCACACGTTGAATACATCTCTACCCTGAAAGGGTTGCGTCCGGCCAATCCAGCGCCCTCGGCGATTCGGACGCAACCCCTTTGGGGTAGGTCGGTGGGGTCCTACGTACCCAGGGTAGCGGCCAGGCCGCAACCCTGGGCTGGCGGATGGAACCCCGTTGGGGTCACGGAAAGGCAATCTCCATCACCTCGCCCCCCACCTCACCCCACCTTCCTGGCTTTGAACGCCGAATCCATTCCGCGGTGGAAGCACAAATGCCCCTCCATCTCCCCCCCATCCACCCTGACCCAGCCCCGTCCGCAAACCGGGTCCAACTCGTCCGACCCCTCCCACGCGAATCCCAGCACCGTTCCCGCGCCCATGTCCTCGATGCGGCCGTCGATCTCGCCCTGCACCGCTCCGAACTGGAACTCGCCGGTTCCATCCTTGCGGACCGTCACATGTCCCTCGGCCACCAGGTCCACGAAGTCCTGATCCCATTCGTCCATGTGCGTGATCCGCCACTTGCCGATGAATGCGCTGGGTACTCTCACGGTGCCAATTTGCGAAGGTCAGGGTTCCGATTTGGACGGGCGGGCCAACTACCTCAGAAGGAGGCCCCTAGATCAGCACAAGCTGCCTCCGCAGCGAGCCCGCCAGCCAGGCGGGGGCGGAGGCGAGGGGGACTTCGAGCAGC
>PXDE01000282.1 GCA_003566475.1 PVC group bacterium
CCGCAGCGGCAGTCCGCCGGGGCCGCAGACCGTCTGGATCGGCATGCAGCGGGCCTGCGACTTCGCCCAGTGCTGGAACGCATTCGGCCCAGGGGCCGAAGATGTGTAGAACAACGAGGGCGGACCCCCCGGGCGAGCGCGTGCGGATCCGCATCCTGTTCCTGTCCGAGGACGAGCACGCCGATGAGGTCATCGCCGTCTTCGAGGCCGACACCGTCCGAGATCCGATCACAGGTGACCCCGTGTTCCCGGTCCTCCCCGACCCTCCATCCGGCCGGTACCGGATGGAGGTGATTCCGGTCGAGTAGGATTCCCCGGCTTGCCGCCCGTCCGCTGCCCATGTCCTCGCGGGGGATGAAGGGAAGAAAAAAGGATTTGCACGATCCTGGACATCGGGGATACTGTGCGTCCGAAACCAAGCGGAACCATTCGGGTCATGCGCCTTCCCACCACGGAACATCGGTTTGATCTCGAGGCTCTCGAGCCTCGAATCATGCTGAGTGTGGAAGGCGCGGACGCTCTGGCCGCCGGGATGGGGAACGCGGCTCAGGTGGTGGTGCAGCTCCAGGAGTCGCCCGAGCACCTCGACGCCGAGCTGCCCGTGGCGGGCCAGGGAACCACCTCCCTGTACGACCCGGCCGCCCAGATTGAAGAGCTGTTCGAGGGGCTGACCGAGGACGACACGGCAGACCCTGACGCTCTGGCCGACGCTTTCAGCGCCCAGGAGGGGACCACCGCTGAGGTGGTCGGCGAGACCTCTGATTCGGTGACCCTGGCGACCCGGCACGAGGGAACCTTCGAGGGCGTAGCGCCCGTCCATCTCACGGCGGAATCGACTGGCGCCGAGAGCGTGGACATCGGCGGGGACCTGAGCGTCACCGGAAGCTGGCACCTCGATCTGCGGATCACCGCCCTCAAAGATGCGGGGCCGGATGCCTACCGGATCGACCCGGCCGAGAGCGGTCTCACGGTGACCCTCACCGCCTTCAATCCGGCCGTCCTGACCGGGGTCATGGATGGGCAGGAGGCCCGGGTCGAACCGGGCGGGGTGAACCTGTCGGCGACCCTGCGGATCAGCTTCGCGGACCCGGACGGATCGGGTTGGATCGAGGCCTCGGAATGGACCGACACCCAGGTCGCGCTGCTCGCCGTCCGCACCCTGGAAGGCCATGCCTCGATGACCGTCGAGCTGACCGACGCCCTGCACGCGCCGAACGGACCGCCCCGGACCCTCCTCATCGAATGGGCCGAACTTTCGGAGATTGCCCCCACCTCGCGGACCCCTGTGTCGTCGGACGACTCGGGGGTGTTTCTGTTCTCCCAGGAGGATCCGGAGCTTCACACCTGCGATGACCCGGTGGTGAACGGGACCGTGACCTCCTCGGCGGACGGCTCGCCGCTGGCCGACATCCGGGTCGCCGCCTACCACGTCGAAGACCCCTGGACTCCGGTGGCGGAGGGGGTCAGCGGGGCAGACGGGACCTACAGCATCGACTGGCCGGGCGGGGGCGAGTTCATCATCCATTTCGAGGATCCCAGCGGCGGGCACTTCGACGCCTGGTACGGGAACCACCCTCATCGGCTCGGCGGCACCGTGCTGGCCCTGGACGCCGGTTCCATCACTTACGGGATCGACATCGCGCTGGAGCCGGCGGGGCGGATCACGGGGACGGCGACCGACGGCCAGACCGGGCTGCCCCTGGCGGGGGTGATGGTGGAGGCGAGGCAGTTCGACGACTGGCACGGGGAATGGATGCCCGTCGGCTCGACGACCACGGACGCGGCCGGCGACTATTCCCTCGGGGGTCTGGCGGGCGCCGACACCCAGGTGGTTTTCCTCGGCGGCGGCGTGGAACGGGCCACGGTCACGGTGGAGGGGGTCGCGGTGGTGGAGGGGACGGTGGTCACCGGGATCGACGCCACCCTGGGGCCCGACGCGGCGGTGCTGGGGACGGTGACCGATCCGGACGGGACGCCGGTCGAGGGCGTACGGGTCATCGCCCGCCCGGAGGACAGCTCGTGGATGGAGGCGGCCTCGGCCGTGACGGCGGCGGACGGAACCTACCGGATCGGCGGTCTGCCCGACGGCAGCTACCGGATCGAGTTCCAATACGGGGCGGTGAGGACGTGGTACGGGGCGGCGTCGTTCTGGGATGCGACGGTGGTTGCGCCCACGGCGGCGGCGCCGGTGTCCGGGGTCGACGTCCAGTTCGACCGCGGCGGGTCCGTGTCCGGCCGGGTGACCACCCCGGAAGGAATCGGCGTGCCGGGAATGACGGTCGAGCTGAGGCCGGCGGAAGACGAATGGACGACCCTGGCGAGCGTGGCCACCGACGCCTCGGGGCACTTTCAGGTGAACGGGGTGGCGGTCGGCGATTACAAGGTGAGGGTGGACGGCGGGCCGGAAGGCTCCTTCGTGGCCTGGCATGGCGGGGCGACGTTCGCGGCAGCCTCGGTGGTGACGGTGGCGGCGGGCGAGGCGGTCTCGGGGAAGGACGTGGATCTGGTCCGCGGGGGCATCGTCGCCGGTCGGGTGACCTCCTCGTCGGACGGCAGCGGGGCGGCCTCGATCGATGTGAACATCGACGGGGTCGATGTGACGCATGGGGACTGGGTCCAGACCGATCTCCGCGGGTTCTATGTCTCCAACGCCCTGCCCGCCGGAAACTATGGGATCCAGTTCTGGCCGGGATGGTCCGACCCCAAGGGGCACATCGGCGCCCCGTATCCGGAGGTGGTCGCCGTGGTGACCGGCCAGACCACCCGGGCCGACATCGAGCTGCAGGTCCGGGGCGCGGTGACCGGGCGGGTGGTGGATCCCGACGGGAACCCGTTGGAGTTCGTGACGGTCAGGGCCTACAGCCTGGACTCGGGCGGAAGCTGGTGGGATGACTGGACCGACACCATGGCGGACGGAGTCTTCCGCCTGCGGCGCATTCCAGTCGACGTCGACGAGGTCAAGATCGAGATCGCCTGGCCGCCCCAGGGCTTTCTGCCCACCTGGTATGAGGATGCCGCGTCGTTTGAGGATGCAACCGTGGTGACGCTCATCTTCGGGGAAGACACGGATCTTGGCGACATCGTGCTGGCCCGGGCGGGGACGATCTCGGGCACGGTCCGGGACGCCGACGGCGCGGCCATCGGCGGGGTCACCGCCCGGCTCTACCAGGCGGACGGCTCCTGGACCTGGACCTCGTCCACCACGGCGGCCGACGGAACCTACACCCTGTACCTGGACGGGGCCGGGGACTACAAGGTCGGCTTCAGCGCGGGCTCCGTCGGCTACCTCGGCACCTTCTACAACCAGAAGAGCTCGGTGGGAGAGGCCGACCTCATCCCCGTCGCCCTGGGCGAGGAGGTGACCGGCATCGACGCCACCCTCGACCGCATGGCCTGGGTCACGGGCACGGTGACCGACGCGGCCACCGGGCTGGGCCTGGCCGGAGTGGCGGTGGGGCTGCGGGCCCCGACCGCGTGGTGGGACTCGGCCTCCGCCACCACCAACGCCGAGGGGATCTACACCGTCTATGTCGATGTGGCTGCGCCGACCGAGATGGTGCTCCGGTTCGACCATCCGGACTTCTTTGTCCAGTGGCACGACGGCCAGCCGGAGCAGGCGATGGCCGATCCGTTGGTGGTCGGTCCCGGAGAGATCCACGCCGGCTTCGACGCGGCACTGGTCCGCGGCGCGTCCATCACCGGGCGGGTGGACGGCGACGGGGCGGCGGTGGACGGGGCCACCGTGACCCTCTTCGACGCGGCCGACCCCAGCACCGCCCTGGCCACCACCACCACCCTGTGGACCGGGGACTACGCGTTCCGGCGGCTCCAGCCCGGCGACTATATCCTGCGCTTCGAGCACGCCCAGTTTCTCACCGAATGGTTCGACGACGCGGAGACTGCGGCGGGCGCGACCGTCCTCACCCTGGCCGCGGCCCAGACCGCGGTGGCGGACGCGGTCCTGGTCCGGGGCGCCCGGATCGAGGGGCGGGTGACCTCCGGTCCGGCGGACACCCCTTTGGGCGGGGTGACGGTGACCGTGTTCGACGACGACGGGGTCCAGATCCGGTCCACCACCTCGTCCTGGGATGACGGCACCTACCGGATCGAGGGTCTGCGCGCCGGGGCCTACTTTGTCCGGTTCGCGCGGAGCGGATACCTGACCGAGTGGTACGAGGGCGCGGCGGACCCGGCTTCGGCGACCCCCGTGGGGGTGACTCCGCCCGACGCCACCCCCGGCATCGACCACCGCTTGCGGGCGGCGGACCTGACGGTGACGGACTTCATCGCCCCGGACACGGTGGCCCTGGGGCAGACCGTTGAGATGAGCTGGACGGTGACCAACATCGGCGATGCCCCGGCCACGTTCACCTGGTGGGACATCGTCTACCTTTCGACCCAGACCTCGAACTACACGTGGTTCGGGTCGCAGATCGCCTCGAGATCGTCGGCGGCCGTGATTCCCCTCGGGCCGGGAGAGGACTACACCGTGGTCCTGAGCGCCGCCATTCCCGCCTCCATCGGCACCGGCACCCGGTACTTCATTCTGAGGACGGACTTCAACAACCAGCAGCCCGAATCGGACACGGGGAACAACCTGGCCACCCTCACGGTGACCGTGGGCGCCCCCGACCTCACGGTGACGGCGGCCACCGCGCCGGCGGCGGCCTCGGGCGGCCAGACCATCGACGTGAGCTGGACGGTCGAGAACATCGGGGCCGACCCGGCGCTGGCCACCTGGTGGGACTATGTCTACCTGAGCGAGGATGCGACCCTGGACGCGGGCGACACCGCGCTTGCCTGGGCAAGCTCCGCGCCCCATGTCCCGCTGGCCTCCGGGGCTTCCTATACCATGGAGGCCACGGTGACCGTACCCGGGGCGGCCAGCGGGAACCAGTTCCTGTTGTTCGTGACCGACCGGTTCAACGCCCAGGGCGAGACGGACGTGACCAACAACCTGCTGGCCCTGCCCATTTCGCTGAACGCACCGGACCTGGAGATCTCGAACGTGGAGGCTCCGGCATAGGCGGTGCTGGGCCAGACGGTCCAGGTCTCCTGGACGGTGACGAACGTAGGGGCCTACGATGCGCTGGCCTCGTGGTCGGACCGGGTGGTGGTGTCGGACGACACGGTGTACGACTCGGTCACGGACACCCTCGTCTATACCTATAGCGCGGCCGGCCACCGTCCCCTGGTCCCGGGGGCCTCGTACACGGTCACCGTGGATGTGGTGCTGCCCGAGACGGCCGTCGGGGCCCGGCACCTGCTGTTCGTGGCCGACGCCCTGGGCCAGCAGGGCGAGACCGACGAGACCAACAACCTGATCGCCGTCCCCATCCTGCTCACCGCGCCGGACCTCACCGTGACCGCGCTGACCGCCCCGGACACGGCCATCCTGAGCCAGCCGGTGACCGTGAGCTGGACCGTGCAGAACATCGGGGACGAGGCGGCCCTGGCGGGCTGGCTGGACCGGCTCTATCTGTCGCGGACGACGGACATCGACGGCAGCGCGGTGCTGGTGGCCACCGAGACGGTGGGCGCCCCGACCGTGCCCCTGGCCCCCGGCGCCGAGTACACGGTGACCCGGACGGTGACCGTGCCCTCGAATCTCGACCTTGGCGACTGGCACTGGATCGTGATGACCGACGCGGGCCGGGCCCAGGGCGAGACCGACGAGACCAACAACACGCGAAACGCTCCGCTGGCCCTGTCCGCGCCCGACCTGGCGGTGACCGCCTCCACATCGCCGGCCTCCGCCATCACCGGGGAGACGGTGAGCGTGAGCTGGACGGTGACCAACGTGGGCGGGCTGACCGCCCACGCCAACTGGACGGACCGGGTGTGGTTCTCCGATGACGACCAGCTTGGGGGCGACACGCTCCTGGCCTCGGTCGGCGTCAGCGATCCCACTCCGCTGCCCGCCGGGTTTTCCTACACCATCAACCGTTCGTTGGTGCTGTCCGCCCGGCCGCCCGGCACCTACTACCTCATCTTCCAGGCCGACGTCTTCAATGACCAGGGCGAGATGGACCTGGCCAACAATCTGCGGATCGTGCCCATCGCCCTGAGCGCGCCGGACCTCACGGTGACCTCGGTCTCGGCGCCCGACGCGGCCTCGGTGAACCAATCCGTCGAGGTGAGCTGGACGGTGGCCAATCAGGGAGAGGTGGCGGCGCCGGGGGTGTGGTCGGACGCGGTCTATCTCTCGGCCACCCCGGAGTGGCACGCGGGGGCGACGCTGCTGGGCACGTTCGGGACGGAGGCCCATCGTCCGCTGGCCGCCGGAGCGTCCTACGTTAAGGCCGGGACGGTGACGCTGCCCGCCGTGGATCCCGGCGACTACTATCTGGTGGTCCGCACCGACAGCGGCAACCAGCAGGGCGAAACCGACGAGACCAACAACTCCCTGGCCCGTGCCATCAGCATCAGCGCTCCGGATCTCGTGGTGGCCTCCGTGGAGGCGTCCGGCACGGCGGCCATCGGGCAGACCGTGGCGGTGACCTGGACCGTCGAGAACATCGGCACCGGGTCGGCCCCGGCGACCTGGTCGGATCGGATCTACGTGTCGACGACCCCGGACCTGGCCGGCGCGGTGGCGGTGGCGACCTTCGGGGCGGCGGCCTGGAGCCCGCTCGCCCCCGGCGCGTCCTACGCCCGCACCGAGTCCGTGACCCTGCCCGCCTCGGTGACCGGCGAGGCGTACCTGATCGTTCGCACCGACGTGTTCAGCCAGCAGGGGGAGACCGACGACACCAACAACACGCTCGCCCTGCCCATCCTCATCACCTCGCCGAACCTGGTGGTGAGCGCGGTCAGCGCGCCCGCCACGGCGGCGGTGGGGCAGGGGATCGGGGTCTCGTGGACGGTGACCAACCAGGGCGCGGGGACGGCCCATCAGAACTGGTACGACGTCGTCTATCTTTCCGATGACGCGCTGTGGGATGCGGCCGACACCGCTCTGTCCTGGACATACGTGTCGGCTCAGACCCCGCTCGCCCCCGGGGCCAGCTACGGCCTGTCCCGGACGGTGAACCTTCCCGCCGGGGTGACCGGCGACAAGTACCTGATCGTCTACACCGACGCCTGGAACGCCCAGGCGGAGACGGACGAGACCGACAACTGGTTCGCGGTGCCCCTCACCATCAGCAATCCCGATCTGGTGATGGTGGCGGCCGAAGGGCCGGCGGCCGCGAGCTGGGGCCAGACCGTGGAACTGAGCTGGACCGTCCGGAACGATGGAGACGGCGCGGCGGTGGCGGCGTGGAGCGACCGGGTGTATGTGTCGTCGGACGCCGCCTTCGACCCGGCCGCGGCGGAGCTGGTCGTATCGGTGCCGGTGGGCGCGAACAGCCCGCTGGCTCCGGGGGCGGCGTACACGGTGACCCGGTCGGTGGCCATGCCCTCGGGATTCTCCGGCCCCGCCTACTTCCACTTTGTCGCCGACGCCACCGGCGTCCAGGCCGAATCGGACGAGACCAACAATGTGCTGACCCGGGGCGTGGTGTTCTCCGCCGCGAACCTCCAGGTGACGGCAACGGTGGCCCCGGCGGTGGCGGCCTGGGGCGAGCCGGTCACGCTGGGCTGGACGGTCCAGAACACGGGCGACGGGCCCGCGACCTCGAGCTGGTGGGATATGGTCTACCTGTCGGCCGACGACCAGTTCAACCCGTCGCAGGACATCCTGCTGGCCAGCCGCTCGCAAAGCCGGGGCCAGAACCCGCTGGTCAACGACGGCATCGGCTACACCCAGACCGTAACCGGCGTGACCCTCCCGTCTTCCGTGCCGACCGGGGAACGGTACCTGTTCTTCGTGGCCGACGTGTACAACCAGCAGACGGAAACGACCACGGCGGATAATGTGGTGATGGAGCCCATTCTCATCACCGCGCCCGACCTTGCCGTGGATCCGGCGGGAACCGACCTCCCGGCGGCGGGCGCCTCCGGCAACGCCATCGCGGTGTCCTGGACGGTGGCCAACGCTCCCGGGGCCGGGGAGGCCCATCGGTCCTGGATCGACCGCCTGTACCTGTCCACGGAGCCGGAGATCACCGCGGGCGCGACCCTCCTGGCCAGCGTGGCCCGTCCGGCCGGGGTGCTGGCCGGAGGGGATTCCTACACGGTGGAACGGAACGTGACCCTGCCCGCGGGCCTCACCGGCACCCGCTATCTGGTGGTGTCGGTGGACCATTGGAACAACCAGCCCGAGTCGGATAAGACCAACAACCAGTTCGTCCAGGCCATCGAGCTGAGCGCGCCCGATCTGGCGGTGAGTCTGGCCTCGGTCACCCCGTCCACGGTGGGGAATGGGGAGGAACTCACCGTGACTTACCGGGTGACCAACATCGGAACCGCCCCGGCGGACCGGTCGTGGGTGGAGCGGGTGCTGCTCTCGGCGGACGAGTTCATCGGCAATGCGGATGACATCCAGGTGGGAACCCTCACCCAGACCGATCCCCTGGCCCCGGGCGAGCACCTGGACCGCAGCTTCACTCTGGCCGTGCCCTGGGGTGTCACCGGCCTCTACAATGTCTACATCCAGGTGGACCGCTGGAACTCGGTGCCGGAGAGCGACAAGACCAACAACCAGGCGAGCTTCACCGGCGACGACCGCATCGAGATCGTCTATGCCGCGCCCCCGGCCGACCTGCGGGTCGATCTGGTGAGCATCCCTGCCGCCGCCCTCACCGGCGAGGCCATCGATGTGACATGGCGGGTGACCAACCACGGCACCGCGACCACCCAGACCGGATCGTGGAGCGACCGGATGTATCTCTCGCCGTCCGACACCCTGGACCTGGCCACGGCCTCCGTCCTCGGCACCTTCGCCCGAAGCGGGACGCTGGAGGCCGGGGCCAACTATAGCCAGCTCCGGTCCGTGAACCTGCCCGTGGATCTTACGGCGGGCACCTACTGGGTGTTCGTGCATACCGACATCTTCAACCAGGTTCAGGAGCCGGGGGCAGAGGATAATAACGTGACCCGGAGCCTGGGGGCGGTCGAGGTGGCGTTGGCCCCGGTGCCGGACCTGGTGGTGGCCGAGGTGACGGGATCGCCGGTGGCGGTGATCGGCCAGCCGACCGAGGTGACGTGGGCCGTGGCCAACCAGGGCGCGGCGGCGGCCACCGAGGTCTGGACGGATCGCCTGTACCTGTCCCCCGACGGGCAGGTGGCGGGAGCGACCCTGGTCGGCGCCTTCGTCCGGCCGACAGGACTGGGCGTGGGCGAGACCTACGTCCGGACCGAGACGGTGACTCCGCCCGCCGTGGCCGACGGAACCTGGTATTGGGTGGTGGAGACGGACGCCCTCCACCAGATCTACGAGCGCGACGGCGAGGCCAACAACGTCACCGCCTCGGCCGGCACCCTGATCACCCATCCCGACCTTGTGGTGCCGTCGGTGACCGCGCCCGGTGCGGCGGAGTCCGGTACGGCGGTGACCGTGCACTGGACCGTGCGCAACGACGGGACCGGCCCCACGCCGGGCGTCTGGACCGACGAGGTGTGGCTGTCGGTGGATCCGGACGGGCACGCCTCCGATGTCTGGCTCGGCAGCCGCGCGCACAGCGGAATCCTGGCTCCCGGAGAGAGCTATTCGGCACAGCTCATGGTGGGGCTGCCCAACGGGATCGAGGGTACCTACTACCTGCGGGTCCATACCGATGCGGCCCATGAGGTGGTCGAAGGGGCCGGAGAGGGCAACAACATCACCGCGTCCGCACCCATGGCGGTCTCCCTGGCCCCCTATGCGGATCTGTCCGTGGGCAACGTGGTGGTGAACGGGACGCCCGCCGAAGGGCCCGACGGCGTGTTCTCCCATCGGATCATCGGGGATCCGGCCGACCTGACCGTGTCCTGGACGGTTCAGAACATCGGCACGGGCGCGGGTCCGGTGGACACCTGGGTGGACCGGGTGGTGATCTCGCGCAGCGGGGCGCTCGGCCACGGCGACAACCGGATCCTGGGGGAGTTCACCCATGTCGGCCTGATGCCGGCGGGCACCCAATACACGCGGACGGAGGTCATCCAGCTTCCCGCCGCTCTCAACGACCGGTTCACCCTCTTCGTGGTCACCGATGTCTACGACGCG
>PXDE01000028.1 GCA_003566475.1 PVC group bacterium
ATCCATGCGCCATGGATTCCGCGCTCCCCGAACCGGCGAGCCCGGCCGGCGTCCCGGCCCGGCGCAGGAAGGCCACCTGCCGGTACTGCGGAGCGGTCCTGAATCCCGCCTACTACTTCTGCCTGGTCTGCGCCACCCCCTACAAGAAGGTGGAATGGGTGCTCTCCCCCGCCATCCCCCGCGTGGAGACGGAAGGCGAACGGCTCGCCGTCGAAGCCCTGGCCCGGGAGCGGGTGGTCTGCGAGTTCCGCGACCGCGACGGCGCGTACCTCGGGGAGCGCCGGGTCCGCCTCATCCGCCTGCCGCCTCCCGAGGATCCCGAGCCACCTGCCGAAGCGGATCTCGTTCCCGCCTACCGCCTGGCCGTGCCCCTGGTCCGCGGCGCCACCCGAATCCGGGTGGGAACCTGAGCCCCACGGTTCTCGCCGTCCAGACCTTGGACGAATCCGTCCATACCTTGGACACCCGCCCGGCCCGCCGAAGGGCGGCAAGGGCCTGTCCCTGCCCCTCTCCCAGAAGACCTGTCCCTACCCCAGGAGACCTGTCCCTAAACGGCGGCGGGGTCTGTCCCTATCACGGACAGAAGACCTGTCCCTAAACGGCGGCGGGGTCTGTCCCTATCTTCGCCAGTAGACCTGTCCCTTGGGATTTTCGCCAGTAGACCTGTCCCTTGGGATTCTTCAGGGCTCCTGGCTATATAAAATGCTTACCCCCAGGGCTTTCGCCCTGGGCTGATCTGAGTCGCCCCTTCGAGGCTCTGCATGGCTCCTTCTTTCTGCTTCGCCGGCCAAGCCCCGGAGGGGCGACTCAGTCCAGCCTGGGCCGTGAGGCCCAGGAATCGGGCTTTTCAATGATTTGGAGCCCTGAAGGGGCGATTCAACTGGGGGGTACACGCCGCGTCAGGTTGACGCGAATGCGTCTGGAGCGGGATTCCTCCCCCCGCGCTGCAGACCCGCATCTCGAAGGCCGGTCGGCGGCTCGACACCGGCGTTTGGCGTGGCATATTCGGAGAAAACCGGCGAGGCCAACCACTCCCGCCTTGCAAGCTGAGGGAACCGCGAATGGACGACGCGAATCGGGGCGCAACGCAGGCGGAACGAGATTGTCCCGCCGATGGTGAGTCCGCAGAAGGTTCCACGGATGAGCGGGGTTTGGGAATGGGCTTCATACCGTTCCTTGCAGAAGCCTGGAGACCCAGAAGGGTCGTTCCCGTCATGGGCTTCTATGCCCTCGCGGCACTGGTAGCCTTGCTGTTCTGCGACGCTCCGGTTGGTGACAATCTTGAGGGATTACTCTTTCGCCTTGGCGAGGGGATGTTTTTCTGGCTCCTCTGGTATGTGCTTACGCGGCTTTCCCTGGGAGGAGTGCCTGCCCGGTCGGTTCAGGTTCCGTTCTTCACCTCGGTCCTTTTCGTCATAGGTTGCGTCAGCGCCTGGTTCCTATCCATGGCGGCCATGGTCGTTTTGGTGTCGGAACGGACCATATGCAGCCTGGGGGCGGTCGGCACGGCTGCTTCCTATCCGCTGGGCCTGTACTTTGGCATGGCAAGCGCCGTCTTGGCCTGGCGTCAGGGAACCCGGATGCCCGTGAGCTGGGTGGTGGCTCTCAAAAGAGGCGGGAATCGGAGTCCGGCGAAGACGCCGGGTTGACGTCGCCGCCGGTTCGCGGCAGGCTGTCCGCCGTCTGCACACCCAGCGGAGCCCCGAACCATGATTCTCGAACGCCTGTTCCGATCCCGGCCGACGCCGGGCGCCACCGACGGACTGACCCAGCCCGAGCGGGAGGCCATCCTCGACCTTCTCCTTCTCGGCATCTTCGTCGACAACCACCTGTCCCTGGCCGAGAACAAGGTGATCCAGGACGAATGCGAGCGGTTCGACTGGGATTCGGGCACCTCGGCCGACATCTACATCCAGCAGTCCACCGCCCGCATCCGGGACTGCCGGCACGATCCCCAGCGCCAGGACGAGGCGCTCGACCGGATCGCCGGACGCCTCCCCCGCCCGGACACCCGCCGCATGGCCCTCAGCCTGCTCGACCGCCTCTTCCTCTCCGACGGCCAGCACGACCCTGGCGAGCAGGCGTTCCTGGACCGGGTGACCGCCCACCTGGCCCCGCCGGGCGGCGGCTGAGCTGAACGGCCCGCAACTTCTGTCCGGGGCCCATTCGCATTCATCCCCTCCCCCGGCGGGGTCGCAGAAAGGCTGGTCGGCGGCAACTTCCGGCTTCCCGGTGCTGGTGCCCATCCTCCGTTCGCGTTCAGGGGGCTCCGACAAACCAGATGCCCGATCGGACATCTGGTTTGAGGGACCGCGTGCCTCTTCCCGTCGGAGTGGCGTCCATGATGAGGCTAAATTACTGCGGTTTTTGAGAATCCGGCGACAATCCGGATGTCCGATCGGACATTTGGTTTGCAGGCACGTCGACGCGGGAGGGAGTGCCATGAGGCGTGCGACGGCTCCATCCACCGCAACGACGACCGCCTGGGCCGACAGATCGTCGCCCCCGACGGGTTCGTCGCATGGGGTCAACCCGAAGGCGCCGATGAAGGCCGGAGGAACCGGGAGGCTGGAAGTGCCTTGCCATGAAGGCGCTGCGTGCCACATGAGCCCCGAGCCGTGCTTCGATGACCCGCGAGAGTATGGGGAAGCGTCGGCACGGGAAAGCGCGGTCTTCCTCCTCACAGCTCGCGGCGGGATCGCCTGCCGGGCGAACCCAATCCCCGCCCTTGCCGCCGGAACCGGTTGCAGGCAAGCTGACTGGCCATGGAGGGACGCTCATGATCTACCGAAGCCGCGCGCCGATCCGGGTTGATTTTGCCGGGGGATGGACCGACGTGCCCCCCTTCTCCGAGAAGGAGGGCGGGGCCGTGCTCAATGCCACCATCAACCGGTACTCCTACGCCACCCTGGTGCCCCGGACGGACCGGGAGATCCACATCCACTCGGCGGACTTCGACACCTATGTCCACGCCCGGGACGTGCGCGAGCTGGAGTACGACGGCAACCTGGACCTGATCAAGGCGGCCATCCGGATGCTGGGCCTCGAGCAGGGCATGGACCTGCACATCCGCTGCGACGCCCCGCCGGGCAGCGGCACCGGCTCGTCCTCGTCCATCGCGGTGGCGCTGATCGGCCTGCTCAACCACCTGCAGGACGAGGTGCTGGCCCCCCACGAGGTGGCCCAGCTCGCCCGCACCCTCGAGATCCAGGAACTCCATATCGCCGGCGGCAAGCAGGACCACTACGCGGCCGCGCTGGGCGGGTTCAACTACATGCAGTTCCTCGATCCCATGGTGAGCAGCAGCCCGCTCAAGGTGCCGGACGACACCGTGGCCGAGCTGGAGAAGCACTGCGTGCTCGTCTACACGGGCAAGTCGCGCCTCTCCGGCAACATCATCTCCACGGTGATGGGCGCCTACGGGCGGGGCGAGGCCGCCACCACCGACGCCCTGTTCCGCATCCGGGCCATCGCGGCCGAGATGAAGACCGCCCTGCTCCGCCGCGACCTCCGCCGGTTCGCCGAGCTGCTGCTCGACCACTGGCACCAGCAGAAGCGGCTCGACGCCTCGGTGACCAACCCCACCATCGACGCCCTGTTCGAGACCGCGCTCGCCCACGGAGCCCGCGGCGGCAAGGCCCTGGGCGCGGGCGGCGGCGGGTGCCTCCTCTTCCTCGCCGAGGACAACCGCGAACACGTCCTGCGCAAGGCGCTGGAGGGCGCCGGTGCGGCCGTCCTCGACTTTAACTTTGAATTTCAGGGCCTCCGGACCTGGGCCGCGCCCTGACCGTCGCCACCGATCACTGCTCTGAGACACCCTGAAGGATGCCGCTCTCTCTCGCGGACTAGGTCGAGCGGCCGCCACAGGGCGTTGGGTACCGCCGTGGCGTCTCAGTGCCCCTATCCCGCTAAGCCCGACCGCACAGCGGCTGCAACTGCTCTGAGACACACTCCCGCGATTCCGTGTACAAGCGTGGGTCCTCACAAGCATACGACCGAATGGCCGCGGACCCAGTAGTCCGCTGTCTGTGAAAGCGGACCGCGCATGGGACGGGCCTGCTAGGTGGAAGGGAAGCCGTTGTCGAATCTTCCTCCGGCCAGGCGCCGCACATGCGGCCTCGCTGTCACAGACAGCGAGGTACTGGCGCATCCCGAATCCCGTATCCCGCATCGGCCCAGCCGTCTCACCCCTCATCCGGCTGGCCCAACGGCTCAGCGGCCTGCACTGACCACAGATCAGGGATCGAAGCCCTACTCCCTGTGCGCCTCGAGCCAGGCCCGGATCTGCGGAGCGGCGGGGTCGTCGGGGGCGAGGCGGAGGAAGGTGCGGAGGGCGCGGGCGGCGTCGGCGGGCTGGTCGAGCTTGTTGCAGGCCACCCCCAGCACGTACCAGGCCCGGGGGAAGTCCGGGGCCATGCGCGTCACCTGCTCCAGCCGGGTCCGGGCGACCGCGGGCAGGTCGCGGTTGAGGTAGATCAGGGCCAGATTGTAGGCGGCCTGGTGCATGGCCGGATCGGCGGCCAGCGCCCGCTGATAGGCGTCGATGGCCCGTTCGGCATCGCCCTGGGCCTGGTAGATCGCGGCCAGATTGTAGTAGGCCCGGGCCAGGCGGTCGTCCTGCTCCAGGGCCCGCAGAAAGAAGGTCCGGGCGTCGTCGGGCTGGTTCCGCCGCTGGTACTCGACGGCCCGGCGGTAGTGCTGAAGGGCGGTGGCCTCGTCCCGCACGGATGCCGGCGTCAGGGGGAGGGTCCGGGCCGGAGAAGGTTCTCCGTCCAGACGGCTCACCCGAAGCGGCGGGGCGGACGCGGCGGGTGTCGGACCAGGGGTGGGCGTCGGGGTGGGCGCGGGCCGTCGCTCGCGCTCGCGGACGTACTGGGCCACGATGCGGCGGGCCTCGGCGGCCCGACGGTCCTGCGGAAACCGGTCCGCGAACCGACGGAAGGTGTCCTCGGCCTGTTCGGCGTCGCGGATCCGGTCGCGATACAGAACGGCCAGCGACCACCAGGCCTCCCGGCTGCCGGGGGTCAGCTCGGTGAGCGCCCGCAACGAGGCGGCCGCCGTGGCGTCGTCCCGGAGGTCCCCGGCGACCTCGGCCACCAGCTCGTGGGACGCCGCCCAGCGCGGGTTGAGGGCGACCGCCCGCCGTCCGGCCTCCAGGGCGGCCCGGTTGCGGCCCGCGTCCTTGAGGGCCCGGGCGAGAACGAGGTGCGCGCGCGGGCTGTCCGCGTATTCGCGGGCCGCCTCCTCGAGCACGGCGATCCTCCGGCCCGCGTCGGCGGCGGCCTCCGCCGCCTCGATATACCGCGCGAAGGCATCGCCATGCTCGCCCTGCTCGCGGGCCCGGCGGGCCTGGCGCAGGAGCCGGTCCACCGGATCCGGGGGCGGGTCCGGTTCCTCGCGGTCGGCGAAGGGCGCGCCCGCCCCGTCCGGGTCCAGCCGCACCAGGGCGGCCCGGGCGGTGGGCGCGCCGGGCCCGTCGGGAAGGCGGTCGAGGTACTCCGCGTAGAGCGGAATGCAGGCGCGGGGATCCTCCCCCCGGGTCTCTTCCAGCCGGCCGAAATTCCAGAGGGCTTCCGGATAGGCCGGACGGAGGTCGAGGGCACGCTGCCAGTGCGTGCGGGCGTCGTCCCAGCGGTCCTGCCGGTAGTGGATCACCCCGGCCAGATTCCAGGCGTCGGCCTGATCCGGCGCCCGGCCGATGGCCCGGCGGGTCGCGTCCAGGGCGGCCACCGGACGGCCCCGGTCGAGCTGGGCCCGGGCCAGGATCAGCAGGGCCCGGGGGTCGTCGGGGTCGGCTTCGGCGGCCTCCTCCAGGATGGGCACCGCCTCGTCGGCCTGCCCCGCCTGGTAGCGGACCAGCCCCTGGTTGGTGCGGGCGGTCGTCAGCAGCGGATCCAGCCGCAGCGCCTGCGCGAACATCTCCTCGGCCTCGGCCAGGTGCCCGAGCTGGGCCAGGGCCACCCCCAGCCCGTTATAGGCCACCGCGTTGTCCGCATGGCCGGGACGGCGGGCGATGCTCTTCTCCAACGCGGTCTGGGCCTGCACCCATTCGCCCCGCTCCAGGGCGGTCAGGCCCGCCTCGAACGCCCGCCGCCCGCCATTTCCCGCGCAGCCGGAAACCAGGAGGCCCACGGCCAGAGCGGAAGCGGCTCCCAGCGTCCGGACCCGGATCATGGCGTCACCCAGACCTGACGCGTCCGCGGGCCGTCGAACTCGCACAGGAACACGCCCTGCCAGGTGCCCAGGCGCAGATCCCCGTCCTCCACCGGAACCCGCGCCGACGAGCCGACCAGGCTGGCCTTGGCGTGGGCGGCGGTGTTGCCCTCGGCATGACGATAGGGGCCCTCCCAGGGCACCAGCCGGTCGAACACCCCCTCGAGATCGGTGGCCACATCGGGGTCGGCGTGCTCGTTGATGGTGATCCCGGCCGTGGTGTGGGGCACGAACACGGTGACCGCCCCCGAGGCCACGCCCAGCTCCCGCACCGCCTTCCGCACCGGCGCCGTGATGTCCACCCAGTGGGTGCGGCGGCGGGTCGGAACGGAAAAGGATGTCATGGCGGCGGGTTTCCGGTAGGCTGCGGACAAAACGTGATTGGGGCCAGTATAGGCGAACCCGCCTCCGGCGCAAGAATGACCCGACTGTGAACGACGACCCACCGCCCGACGAACCTCCCATCGCCACTGGCCCGTCCGAAGCGCCGGACGCCTGGGGACACTGCGTCCGCCGCGCATGAGCCCCCTTCTGCCCGCCCAGCTCGTCGCCCTGGCTCTGCTCCTGACCGCCAGCGCCCTCTGCTCCGGCTCCGAGTCCGCGTTCTTCGCCCTCGACACCCTGCGCCTCCGGGATCTGGACCAGCGCTACCCCCGCCGCGCCGCCCGGGTGCGAAAGATCCTGGACGCGCCGACCCGCCTGCTCTCCGCCTTGCTGGTCACCAACATCGCCATCAATATGGCCATCTCCACCCTGGCCTTCGCGGTGGCCGTCCAGGTGGCCCCACCCCGCTACCAGGAGGCGGCGGCCGGAGCGGGGGCCCTGCTCTTCCTGCTCGTCTTCGGCGAGATCGGGCCCAAGCGTATCGCCCTGGGGCGGCCCGTGCCCTTCGCGGCCTGGATGGCCCGCCCCCTCCGGATCCTCATCGCCGCCAACACCCCGGCCCGGTACCTCCTGGAGCTGCTGACCCGCGCCTTCGCCTCCGCCTTCCACCCCCGCGGCCGGATCCTCAATGAGGACGAGATGGAGACCGCGTGGGACGTCAGCGCCGAGGCCGGCGTCCTCGACCCGGACGAGCGGGCCATGCTGGGGGCCATCCTCGCCCTCGAGGAGAAACAGGCCAGCGATGTCATGACCCCCCGGGTCGATGTCCGGGGCATCGACCTGGAGGATCCCCCCGAGGACATCGAGGCCTTCGTGCGGGACAGCCGGGTCAGCCACCTCGTGCTCTACCGCCATCAGCTCGACCGGGTCGAGGGGCTCCTGCCCGTGCGCCGGTTCCTCCTGGATCCGGGGAAGAGCCTCGCCGAGGCCGCCATGCCTCCGGTCTACGTGCCGGAGACCAGCGCCCTCGACAACCTGCTCGACCGCTTCCTCCGCGAAGGCATCCGGATCGCGGTGGTGGTGGACGAGTTCGGCGGCATGGCCGGAATCATCACCCGCGGCGACCTCGCCGAGGAGATCGTCGGCGAGGTCGAGGACGAGCTGGGGCCCCGCATCCTGTTCGAACCCGCCGGCGAACGGCGCTGGCTGGTGGACGGACAGGTCAGCCTCGATGATCTGAACCGCGGGCTGGACCTCGACCTCTCCGCCGCCGGGGCGGACCGCGTGGCCGGCTGGATCCACGAGCGGCTCAAGCGGCTGCCCCGGCCTGGAGAGTCGGTGGAGGGGTCGGGCTGCCGCATGACCGTGCGCCAGATGCGGCGGCAGAGGATCACCATGGTCGAGGTGGAAGTGCTGCCCCCGGACGCCGGGGACGGGGAGACGCCATGAGCCCCCTGCTGATTCTGGGCATCCTTCTGGTCGGGATCGCGGGCGCGGCCTTCTTCGCGGGCATGGAGACCGCCGTGGTCTCGGTCAACCGCCTGCGGGTCGAGCACATGGTCCGCGAAGGCCGGCGCAACGCCCGCATCCTCCAGTACTTCGTGCTGCATCCCGACGTCACCCTGGGGACGTCGCTGGTCGGAACGAACCTGTGCCACGTGGTGACGGCGGTCACCGCGACCAGCCTGGGCACGGCGTGGGCGGGCGCCCGAGGAGGGGCGGTCGCCTACATGGTGCTGACCGTCGTCGTCCTGGTCTTCGGCGAGTACCTCCCCAAATCCTTCTTTCAGGCCCGCCCGGTGCTGCGGAGCCTTCCCCTCATCGGGATCTTCCGCTTTTTCAGCTTCGCCTTCTATCCGGTCAGCCGGGTGGCCACCCTGGTGGCCCGGATCGCCATCCCCATCAAGGTGCCCCGCCACCAGGAGCTCACGCCCCCGGTCACCCGCGACGCCCTCAAGCACCTGGCCGAGGAGAGCACCGGGGTGGGCGAGCTGACCCCCCGCGAGCGGGACATGATCGGGCGGGTGGTCGACATGCACCTGGTCCGCTGCCGCGACGTGATGGTCCCGGCCGCCGACATCGTCGCCGTGACCGAGGCCTGCCCCCGCGAGGAGATTCTGCGGAAGGTCCGGGAGACCCGGCTCACCCGCCTGGCCGTGCGACGCACGGACGACGGGGCCATCCTCGGCAACATCCATGTCATGGACGTCCTCCGCCATCCCGACCCCGGCCTCGCCGCCCGCGACGTGATGCGCCCGGCGCTCCGGATCCCGGGCGAGAAGCCCGTGCACACCGCCCTGCCCCTCATGCGGGCCCAGCGCCAGGCCCAGGCCATGGTCACCGACCGCGAGGGCCGGGTGGTCGGCCTCATCACCACCGAAGACATTCTGGCCCAGATCGTCGGCTTTGCCGGCGAACTCCGCCAGCGGGGCCGCAGCGCCGTGAAGAAGTCCCCGCCCAAATCCGGCGCCACGCCCGGCGGAGGCCGAGCGTAGATGGCGTTCGCAGCGGGTTTCGGGACCGGAGGGAACCACGGATGGACCCCGCGCGGCCACGGGCCGCAACCAAACGAACCACAGAGGTCGCAGAGGTTACGGAGGTTCGCGGAGGAGGGAGTCATCGAGGTACGTGCCGCCCGACTGGGAGGGCGAATCCCGCCGCCCTGCGTATTCGTGTCATTCAAAGCCGATCCGGAAAAAGACGAGTTGGAACTCGGATGCCCCAACGGGGCTACGTAGCCCCAGCCCAGGGTTGCGAGGAACTTTGTTGCTGCGCGAACCGGCTCTCATGGCTCCCTCTCCATTGCCGCGACATAAGGCGAAAGCACGGACCAGAATGCTTCCTCCTCCTCGATGGAGTTCAGCACATACACGCGACCTGACCCGAAGGCGAACCGGATGAAGTATGGACGAAGGCAGGTTGGCCGTACGCAGTCAAGATCCGCCAGATCGAACCTCCTGATGCCGATCAGGGATCTGAAGAGAATATGGCCCGTGCTGTCGATCTCAATGGTGAGCGGAGAACGGAGCACCGATGGAAGGATCACCAGGAGCACCATCCCAGCCCAGATGGCAAGAAAAAGGCCCAGCGCGAACGATTCAATGCCGGCAACGACGGCCACAGCCATCGCGCCCAACGCCACGACCGCGAAGAATGATCCCGCAGCAAGATCCGTCAGCCATGCCGATCGGCTTACGCGGAATACGGGACATGCGGGGCCTGCCGTTGGCCCGCGAAGGATTCCTCGCCACCTGGAGGATTTCAGAGGCCCGGGCGGAGTGACGAAGGTGGGGAGGACTAAGGTGGGGGACTAAGGTCGGTGGACGAAGGACACTACTTCGCGCAGACGCTTCGTAGGGCAAGCCAGGGACCAAGGACAGACATCCCGCATCGCGCTTGCCGTCTCATCCCTTATCCGGCTGAGCCCAACGGCTGCGCGGCGGGGACTGCTCTGAGACACACTCACCCGATTTCGCGGATAAGCCGTTGGTCCGCACAAGTATATGATCGAACGGGCGAGGCCCCAGTAGTCCGCTGTTCCCGCCC
>PXDE01000092.1 GCA_003566475.1 PVC group bacterium
GACCGGCGGCCTGGGGCTGGCTCTGGCGGCCAGCCTGCTTCTGAACCTTCTCCTGCTCGGTCTGGCGGCGGGGAGCCTCGACCTGGGCCGGACCGGCGGTCAGGACGAGTATACGGATCTCACCGAGACCTGGAGCTACGGACCCCGCCGGGCCGACGCCAAAGTGGCCCGGATCGCCGTGGAGGGCGTGATCCTGCCCGGACGGCGGGGCGGGCTGTTCGGCCCATCCATCGACCCGGTCGAGCATGTGCTCCAGCAGATCCGGACCGCCATGAACGATCGCCGCGTGAAGGCCATCGTGCTGGAGGTGGATTCGCCCGGCGGCGGGGTGACGGCCAGCGACGAGATCTACCGGCAGCTCCAGGAGTTCCGGGCCAGCGCCCCCGGGCGCAAGGTGGTGGTGCTGACCGGCGACCTGGCCGCGTCCGGGGGCTACTACGTGGCCATGGCCTCGGACTACATCGTGGCCCAGCCCACCTCCATCGTGGGGTCGATCGGCGTGCTCATCCAGACCCTTAATCTGGAGGGGCTGGGCGAGAAGCTGGGGGGGAGCGACGTCACCATCAAGTCCGGGGAGAACAAGGATCTGCTCAACCCGTTCCAGGCGGTGGACGAGGAGCACCGGGCCATCCTCCAGAATCTGGTGGACGCCATGCACCGGCGGTTCCTGGATCTGGTGCGCGACACCCGCCACCTCGGGGAGGAAGCGCTGGGTCCGCTGGCCGACGGCCGCATCCTGCCCGCCGACAAGGCCCTGGAGGCCGGCCTGGTGGATGCGGTGGGCTACTGGGACGACGCGCTGGCCAAGGTCCGCGAGCTGGTGGGCGAGCCCGAGGTGAAGGTGGTCCGGTACGAGCGGGTGTTCGGTCTGGCCGACCTTCTGGGGGTCCGGACCGCGCCGCCGCCCCTGGCCGCCCGGCTGGGTTGGGCGCTGTCCCCGGACACGCCGCGGCTGATGTATCTCTGGCAGCCGTGAGCGGCCTTCCCGTCCGGCGGTTCCGTTCGCGGGTGCTCGGCCATCGGGAACTGGCCCCTCAGGCCTTTGAGCTGACCCTGGAACGCCACGACCTGGAGTTCCGGGCCGGTCAGCTCGTGATGATCCACGGGCGGTCGGTCTTCGAGGACCGAAGCTACAGCGTGGCCTCCGGCGAGGCCGACCCGCATCTGGTCCTCCTCTACCGCCTGATTCCCCACGGACTGCTCACCCCGCAGCTCGCGCGTCTGGCCCCCGGCGACACCGTGGACCTGTCCGGACCCTACGGCACGTTCACCCTCCGCGAGCCCTCGCGCCCGGCCCTCTTCGTGGCCACGGGCACGGGCATCGCGCCCGGCCGCTCGTTCCGGCGGACCTACCCCGACCTCGACCTCCGGGTCGTGCACGGCTGCCGGACCCGGGCCGATCTGTTCTATCGCGACGAATGGCCGCCGGAATCCCTCACCGCCTGTCTCTCCCGCGATCCGGACGCGCCCGGGGCGTTCGCCGGGCGGGTGACCGACTGGTTCGCCGCCCGGCCTGCGGACCCGGCCCTGCCCGTCTATCTGTGCGGAGCCAACGCCATGATCCTGGATGTCCGGGCCCTCCTGACGAGGGCCGGGACCGATGCCTCTTGCATCTTCACCGAGCCCTACTACTATCGCGCCTGATCCATGACCATTTCCCTCTGTTCCACGCCCATTCGCCGGACGGCCGCCGTGACGGCGGGTCTGGCGGCCCTGCTGGGGTCCATCGCCTGCACCCGTGAGCCACCCCGACGTCAGGAGCGGTTCCAGGCCATGCGGCAGCCGGCGCGGGTGGCCATTGGGGAGGAGGAGGAGCAGACTCCGCTGGCCGATGTCCGCGCCCTCGCCGCCTCCCAGTATAACACCATGTTCCAGGATCTGAGCCTGTATGCTCCCGACAGCAACCTGGCCCGGATCAACCGCTATGCCATGACCACCACCATGGGCCTGACCACCGATGGCTACCGGGTGTTCTCGCTGGCCGAACGGTACCACCGACAGACCCAGGGGGCGTTCGACGTGACCACCGCCCCGCTCATGTTCCTCTGGGGGTTCCTGGGCGGCACGCCCCCGGACGAGCCGCTCGACGACACCCTGCTCGCGGCCACCCTGGCCGCGGTGGGGCGGGACTTCGTGCGCATCGATGGCGCGTCCATCCGCTTCCTGTCCCCGCTGACCCGCGTCGAGGTCGAGGGGCTGGCCCGGACCTACGCCCTGGACCTCGCCTTCGTCCGCCTCCGTGACCGGGGCACCCGGCACTACCTGCTGGAACTGGGCCGGGCGGCCCGGGCCCGGGGACGCCAGGCCCCGGGGACGCCCTGGACGGTGGCGGTGCCCCATCCCCGGCTCGGCGAATACGAGAGCATCGGCCGCTTCCGGATCGACGACCAGCGGGGGTTCGCCGGGGTGTTCGCGCTGGACGAGACGGTGACCATCGGCGACCGGGAGTACAGCAGCATCATCGACCCCCGGACCGGGCGTCCGGTGGAGCACACGCTCGCCGCCTGGGTGTCCGGCCCCACCGTCACCGAAGCCCGGGCCCTCGCCCAGGCCCTGGTGGTGCTGGGCCCCGAGGAGGGACTGGCCCTGCTCCCGAACTTCCCCGGCTGCGAAGCCATGATCGCCCCCCGGATGGATCCGGTCGGCCTGTTCGCCACCCCGGGCTTCCTCGAGGCGTTCGTCCCCTCCGAGGCCATGGCCGACCGCGTGGAGATCTGGTAGGAGGCGCCCATGGATCTTCTGCCCAACGTGCTGGCCGAGCGGTACGCGTCCGCCGAGCTCCGGGTCATCTGGTCGCCCGAGGGGCGGATCGTGCTGGAGCGTCAGTTCTGGATCGCCGTGCTCAAGGCCCAGAGGGATCTGGGCCTCGACATTCCCTCCGAGGCCATCGCCGCCTACGAACGGGTGGTGGAGGACATCGATCTGGAGGCCATCCGCCGGCGGGAGGCCGTGACCCGGCACGACGTGAAGGCCCGCATCGAGGCGTTCTGCGCCCTGGCCGGTCACGAGCACATCCACAAGGGCCTGACCAGCCGGGATCTCACCGAGAACGTGGAGCAGCTCCAGGTGTTCCGGTCGCTGGATCTGCTCCTGGCCAAGGCGGTCGCCGCGCTGGACGCCTTCGCCCGCCGGGCCCGCGAGTTCCGGGATCTTCCGCTGACCGCCCGCACCCATAACGTGCCCGCCCAGCCCACCACCCTGGGCCGCCGGCTGGCCATGTTCGGCGAGGAGCTGGAGCGGGCGCTGCGGGCCGCCCAGTCCGTGCGCGACCGCTATCCGGTGCGCGGGCTCAAGGGCGCGGTGGGCACCCAGCAGGACCAGCTCACCCTGTTCGGCGGAGACCCGGAGCGGGTGGACCGGCTCGAAGCCCGCATCCTCGCCCATCTCGGCCTGCCCGACCGGCTCCGTGCGGTGGGGCAGGTCTATCCCCGGAGCCTTGACTTCGAGGTGATCAGCACGCTGTTCCTGCTGAGCTGCGGGCCCTCGGGCTTCGCCCGCACCCTGCGGCTGATGGCCGGGCACGAGCTGGCCAGCGAAGGGTTCGCCCCGGGCCAGGTGGGCTCGTCGGCCATGCCCCACAAGATGAACAGCCGGAGCTGCGAGCGGATCAACGGCTTCCAGACCATTCTCCGGGGCCATGTCACCATGGCCGCCGGCCTGGCCGGCGACCAGTGGAACGAAGGGGACGTATCCTGCTCGGTGGTACGCCGGGTGGTGCTTCCCGACGCGGCGTTCGCGCTGGACGGGCTTCTGGACACCACCCGGGTGGTGCTCGGGCAGATGGAGGCCTATCCGGACATGATCGCCCGGGAGACCGCGCGGGTGCTCCCGTTCCTGGCCACCACCACCATCCTCATGCGGGCGGTGCAGGCGGGGGCGGGCCGCGAGCAGGCCCACGAGGCGATCAAGGAGCACGCGGTGGCCGCCGTCCGGGATCTTCGGACCGGACGGACGGAGGTCAACGACCTTCTCGACCGCCTGGCCGCCGACCCGCGCATTCCCCTCGACCGGAACGCGCTCCAGGACATCCTCGACCATGCGGCCGAGCTGACGGGCGCCGCCCGGGCCCAGACCGACGCCTTCGTCGAGTCGGTCGCCCCCTGGCTGGAACGCCACCCCCGCGCCCGCGACCTCTCCACGCCGGACATCCTGTAGCGGATCGCCTACGGTCTGCGCAGGTAGGCGCAGGTGTCGCAGATCGACTTGTTGATCCCGCAGTTCATGCGTCGGCACACCGGCGATTCGGCATAGCCCAGGCGCACGCGCTCGAAATGGTCGACTGACGCTCCCTTGACCAGAACCAGGTCACCCTCGCGAAGTTCGGCATAGAGGTCGTCCAGGAGGTCGCCGATTCGGTGGAAATTACGGTACTCCCGATGCTGATCCTCTACGGAGGTGTCCTCACCGTCGACATAACGCCGCAGCACCCACATGCCGTCGATGGTCCCGGCCAGATCCCGAGCGATCTTGCGGTACTTGCGCTCGTTCTTGCCCGAATGGTCGGAGATCGACCCCAGGACGAGGAACTTCCGGCCTGAAGTCCGGGCCGCCTTCAGGACCTCCAAGGCATAGGGCAGCGCGTCCCAGCCCGCCTTGTAGGCGTCGTCGAGGAAGGTGACCCCGCGAATGACTTCCGGGCGCATGCGACCCCAGGGACCCTCGAAGGTGGCCAGTTCCCGAGCCACGGACTCCGCGGGAACGCCCAGTTCCAGAGCGGTGGCCACGGCGGCGGCCACGCTGACCCCCCAGTGCTCCCCGACGAGGCGGGTGCGGAACTCGGTCCTCTTGCCCCCGACCTCGAACCAGCCCGCGAAGCGGTCGGGCCAGGATGCGCCATGACTCCCCCACCGCAGGTCGGCGCCGGGCCCGGTTCCGAAGCTGACCACGCGCGCCCCGGTCCGCTCGCGCATGCCCCAGACATGCGGATCGTCGCGGTTCAGGACCACGAAACCATCGTCCGGGATGGCCGCGACGAGATCGCCCCTCTCCTTCGCGATGGCCTCGAGGGTCCGGAAGGCCCGGTAATGCTCGCGAAGAACCACGGTGACTACGGCGGCATGGGGCCGGACCTGGCGGGTGAACGTCGCCACACTTCCGGGCCGGGAGGCCCCGATCTCCTGCACCACGACCTCCGGCGCGGCGGGCAACCCCTTGAGCAAGGTCCGAACGAACGACCTCCCCGCGTTGATGGTGCCCCGATTCCCCACCACCTTCCGGTGCGGCCGGAGCAGGTGCACAAGCAGGTTCTTGGCCGTAGTCTTGCCCACACTCCCGGTGACGCCCACAAACCGCGTCCTCGGGAATCCCCACCGGCGCAGGGCCGGAACCAGCGGCTGGGCCACCACCAGCCAGCCGAGTCCCCACCATCGGGCCAGCTTCCGCCGCCAGACGCCGGGCGGCGCATCGGACGCGCGTTTTGTAGACATATCGCTCAGGCCCTCGGTGGGTTCCAGGGACGCCGCAGGAACCGGAGGAGGCGGCCGGGCGGATGGTCGATGCGGCGGGGCATGGATTCACCCTGCGGCGGGAAGGACGACGCGCTGATGCCCGGGGTGCAGGGCCTGGCTCTCCCCATCCCCTTCCAGGTAGCCGCCCACGCCCTGGGGCAGGACGACGGTCGCCGTGATCGCATCCCCCTCCCGGGACAGGGAGACATGGATGAGACCCCGGGGATGCGGCACCATGACTTCCAGCCGTTCCAGAGCGCCGAGCCGCGGGGCGATCCGGAGCGTCTCCCCGCCCAGGCCCTGAGGCAGGATGCCCGCCACAAAGGCGGGGATCGCGTAGCGCGCGCACCGTCCGGCCACCCCCGCTTCGGAGCCGGACCCCGGTCCGGCCAGGGGCGATTCATCGAGATGGCGGGCGTGATGGTCCAGCCAGGCATGGAGGAGGTCGGTCCGGCTCAGGGCGGCCCAGGCCTCGATCCGGGAAATCTGCCAGGCGGGACCCATCCCGCGCCCGCCCTCCCCGCCGGCGGCCTCGGCCAGCGCCTTGCGCATGGCCTCGTCAGGCCAGTCGCCCAGGACGGCCGCCGCCAGGCCATGGGGGCCGCCATCGGGCTGGCCGTCATGCCCGAGCAGCCTCCCCGACGCGGCGTCCCAGAAGCGGTGTCGGCACGCCTCGGCCAGCCGGTCCGCGGCTTCCGACACCTGAGATGCCACCGCCTCGTTGCCGACCCAGCTCTCCAGCCGGGCGGTTGCCCGCAACGCTCTCAGGGCAAGCCCCTGGGCGACTGGGTGGGGATGGGCGCGGTCCCCCGGCGGCACGCCATCGGGCCATTCCGGGACGTCGTCGAGCCATGGCCACCCTTCGGTCGGGCGGACCATGCCCGAATCGTCCATGGACCGGATCAGTCCCTCCACCGCATGGTGGAGCCGGCGAAGCGTCCGCCTGACAAACTCCCGTCCACCACGCCACACCGCCAGATCGTGCAGGGCCACGATCTGCCAGAGGCCATGGTAGGGCATGGCCGTGAGGGACTGATCGTCGAGCCGCCCCCAGAGCACGCCGTCCGGTGGCGCGGCTTCCGCCAGCAGACTCAGGGACTTCCGGAGCAGCCGGTCGTCCGAGGAGATCACATGGTTGACCAGCCCCTGCACCCGCAGCTCCCCGGCGTCCACGGGGAACGGCGGGGATGGCGAGGCCAGGAACCGGTCGTGCGCGCGGATCATCCAGCCCCGGGTGCCCCGGTGGCGGAGGGCCCGCCACGGGGCGGGATCCTCTCGCACCCGCCCCTCCTCAACGAACGGATAGCGGGACTCCTCGATCCACAGGCTCTGGATGGCCAGGGGCTCGTCCTCCGTCTCGACCGCCAGGCCCAGAAACCGGCCCGCCGTCCAATGGAGGGTTTCCAGATGGCGGTCGTCACCACCGTCCGGACGCCATGTGGCCCAGGGGCCGGCCAGGCGCGCCCCCTCGTCGGACGGGTCGAGGCCGAGGGCCAGCCCGGCCTCGATGCGGGCGCCCTTGCCTCCGCTCACCAGCAGATGGAGGAAGGCGCAGAAGAGGTCGCCCAGATCGACCAGGATCCGCCGTCGGGTGTGGGGAGGCACTTCCAGGTGATGCCCCCGCAGCAGACTCTGCCACGCCGCCGACTCCAGTTCGACCCCGGCCTCCGGCCGGAAGGGGGCCAGATGCGCGGCCGGGCCGGCCTCGGCGTCGATCTGCCGCACCGAGCCCACCTGCCGGACCACCCATCCCGGCGGAGGCAGCACGGCGGGCTCGAGGGCCCGGTCTCCGGTGGGCCGGACGGCCGCGGCAAGGCGACTTCGGCCGGGAAGCCCGATCGGGAACACGCTGTCGGCGTCTTCACCCGCGGACTCCCATCCCTCGCCTTCGCCCCATTCGAAGTCCCAGGGGAACCGGTCGCCCCGGACGGCTCCCGGGGGACGGGGATCCAGGCCATCCACGGTCCGGGCGTGCCATTCGGACCGACCGGTGGCCAGCAGGCCCAGCAGATCGGGATCGTGGGGGGCCAGCAGAAAGGCGGGCCCCCGGACCAGACGGTCTTCGGTGCGCCAGGCTCGGGCGACCAGAACGTTGCGGCCGGCCAGAGGATCGAGGTCGTAGGCCTGCACGGTCCACCGGCCCGGACCGGCGAATTCGGGCCCCCGACCGATCCGCTGGCCGTTCAGAAAGAGGTCATACATCCCGTCGGCGGCCACATATACCCGGATCACGCCGGGCTCGTCGGGATCAAAGAACCGCCGGAACACCGCCGCGCGGGCGCCGGCGGGACTTTCCAGCCAGCGGGCCGGCCATTCGCCGCGGGTGGTCCAGGAACCTCGCCGGCCGAGCCAGGCCGGGGCCGGATCGCACCCGCCATGCGCCAGAAGGGGACGGGTGACATAGCATTCCATCTCAGCCTCCAGCTAGAACCCGGAAAGGGAACCAGTCCTCCACCGCCAGCTCGTCGAGCCGGTCCACCACCCGGTCCGCGGCATCCAGGGACCACGCGGGATGGGTGGTGGCCACCGCGATCACCCGCATCCCCGCCGCCCGGGCGGCCTGGATTCCCACGTGGGCATCCTCGAAAACCACGCACGCCGACGGATCCGTCCCGGCCTTGGCCGCCGCGGAGAGAAACACCTCGGGATCGGGCTTCCCGCGGTCCACGTCCTCCGCCGTCACCAGATCGAGGAACCGGTCGCGCCAACCCAGCAGGTCGAGGATGCAGAGAATGTTCGCCCGCTGGGTGGAGGAGGCCACCACCGCAGGCACCTCCGCTTCGGCCAGGGCGTCGAGCCAGCCCTCGACCCCGGGCAGCGGCACCACCCCGTCCGCCACCACCAGCTCCCGAAAGATCGCCTCCTTTTCCAGGGAAAGGCGCGAGACCTCGGCCGGTTCCCAGGTCCAGTCCAGCAGATCCGGAATAATCTGCTCGTTCCGCATCCCGAACCCCTTCAGGAAATGGTCGGCTGGCAGCGGCAGCCGGTGCCGGGCGGCCAGGATCTCCCAGCTCCGCTCGTGAAGCTTTGACGTGTCGACCACCACGCCGTCCCAATCGAACAGCGCGGCGCCTCTCATGCCGGCACTCCGGCGAGGATGGTGTCGATCGAGGCCAGCTCCTCCGAAGTCAGGGGTGACGTGGAGAGAGCCATCACGTTCTCCTCGATCTGGGAGGGCCGGCTGGCGCCGATCAGAGCGCTGGTCACCGCCGGATCGCGCAGGGTCCACTGGAGCGCGAACTGGGCCAGGCTCTGACCCCGCTGCCGGGCCAGGTCGGCCAGGGCACGGATGGCTTTCAGCTTCTCCTCGGTGATCTGGTGCCGACGCAGGAACCCTTCGCGCAGGGCGGCCCGCGAATCGTCCGGCACCCCGTCCAGGTACTTGCCGGTGAGCAACCCCTGGGCCAGCGGACAGAAGGCGATCACCCCCAGTCCCTGGCTCCGGGTGACCGGCAGCAGGTCGGTCTCGATCCGCCGGTTGAGCATGTGGTAGCTGGGCTGATGGATGATCGGACGGGTCAGCCGGTGCCGCTCGGCGGCAAGCAACGCACTCCCGGTCTGGGCCCCGCTGTAGCTGCTGATCCCCGCATAGAGGGCCTTTCCGCTGCGCACGGCCTGGTCCAGCGCCCCCAGCGTCTCCTCCCACGGAGTGTCCGGGTCGGGACGGTGCGAATAGTAGATATCCACGTAGTCCAGCCCCATCCGCTTCAGCGACTGGTCGAGGCTGGCCAGCAGTGACTTCCGCGACCCGAATTCGCCGTAGGGGCCCGGCCACATCCGGTGACCCGCCTTGGTGGAGATGATCAGCTCGTCGCGATAGGCCCCGAAGTCCTCGCGCAGGATCCGTCCCACCCGGGACTCCGCCTCGCCCGGAGGGGGGCCGTAGTTGTTGGCGAGGTCGAAATGGGTCACCCCATGGTCGAACGCGGCGAACAGCATCCGGCGGCAGTTCTCGTGGAACTCGGCTTCGGATTCGATCCGGTTGGACGAGGTGCCCGCCCCTCCGAAGTTGTGCCAGCAGCCGAGAGAGATGGCGGGCAGGTGAAGCCCGGAACGTCCGCACCGGCGGAACCAGCCGTCGGGCGGGGATGTATAGCGGTCGTCGGAAGCACGATAGGATAAGGATTCGGTCATGCCCGTATCCTAGCCGAGTCCACAGCGGTCGCCAATCCTTGCTCCTTTCGTGGTTCCCCTCCCGTCCCGCATCCCCTACCCTCCCGCCATGAACGCTGCCACCTTCGCCTCGAAATGGAAGCAGGCCGACCTCAAGGAGCGGTCGTCGGCCCAGGAGCACTTCCTGGACCTGTGCCGGCTGGTCGGCCACCCCACTCCGGCTGAGGCCGACCCCGCCGGCGCGTCGTTCTGCTTCGAGCGCGGCGCCTCCAAGCAGGACGGGGGCGAGGGATGGGCCGACGTCTGGAAGCAGGGGTTCTTCGGCTGGGAGTACAAGGGAAAGCGCAAGGATCTCGACTCCGCCTA
>PXDE01000382.1 GCA_003566475.1 PVC group bacterium
GGCCGCCTCGTCGTCAGGCGCGGGCACGCTGTCCGGCCGGATGTCGGTGACCGGACTGCCCACCCAGATCCGGGTTCCCTCCGGATGCGCGGACGAGGGGCCGGAAACGCCGGTTCCGGTGGCCCGGAGCGTGGCTTCGACCAGGCCCATGGCCAGAAACTGGCCGCCCCGGTCCATCCGGGGCCAGTCCAGGCCGCGGAACCGCCGGGTATGGTCCATGGGGTCGGGCGCTCCCAGGGCCAGGACGGCCAGCACGTTCGGGCCGGGGCGGAGAAGCCGGGCGGGCAGGTCGAGGCCGCGGACATGGCGGAGCCGGTGCGCCCTGAGCCAGGCCTCGTGGTCATCGGCATGGCCGCTGGTGATGGGCCGATCATCGTCCTCCTCCACAAACCACGCGCCCTTGCCATAGGGCTCGGCCTGCAGCTCCGTCGCGTCGCCGCCCTCGGGCAGATGGAACCGGCCGATCTCCTCGCCATTGAGGTAGATGACCACGCCCCCCCGATAGCTGAGATCCAGCCGCAGCCGGCCGGCGGTTCCGGCGTCGTCCACCCGGAAGGTCGCGCGGGCGGCGAGATGGTGGATCCCCGTCCGCCTTCCGTAGCCCCAGGCGTTCACCCCGATCGGAAGCGGCAGCGGGAAGCGCCCCCATTCGCGGTCGTCAAAGCCGGGCTGCTCCCATCCCTCGGGCAGGGGGATCGTGTCGCCCGCCACCATCCGGGTCCGCCAGACGGTCTCCGGCGTGCTGAGCACCGCGCCCGCCGCCACGTGGGCCCCCTCATCACCCGCGAACGCGGTCACGCCGGCCAACGCTACGGCACCGGCCAGCAACCCTGTCATCCAAACGGTCGTTCTCATTCTCATGTCGGATCCTTGCTTCTAGGGTAGAGTTTCGGCCTTCGACCGGGTCTTCCGTCGTTTCCTGCGGCTGGCCACATCGCGCTCCGGATAGCCAGCGCCCGGCCATCGGTGGTGATGACGATCGATGGTCGTGGGCTCATTCCATCGCCTCCTGGATCCGCTGCAGTGCGTTTTCGGAGGCGTCCCGGAACACGCGGGCCCCCCATTTCTCCCGCGCGGCCTCGATGGCGCCGAGGGCCGGCCGGGCGGCGGCGCCGAGTTCGGCCAGGCCATGGCAGGCGCGTGCGCCCTGAAGGGCGTTGTCGCCTTCCAGAATCCGGGTGAAGAGACTGAGGGCCTCCTCCTCGCCCTGGTGCAGGATCACCCCGACCGCGCGGCCGACGGCGGCATGGTACGGGTGGTCGCCCAGCACGGCGACCACCCGTTCCTTGCCGTCGTCAACGTCCTCGAGGGGAAACTCGGCGGCGGGCAGGACCACCAGCAGGGCCCGCAGGGCGTGGCGACGGACGATGCTCTCGTCGCTGTGGGCCAGCGCCAGCAGCGTGGGCGCCAGCCCGTCGGCCCGCTCGCCCCGTGATATCGCCGCCTCGAGCGCCGCCAGCACGATGGGACGCCGTTCGTCGCGCAGGCCGGTGTGGATCACCGCTTCGAGGCCCTGGCCGCCGGGCAGGCCGTCCAGCTTCGCCGCCGCGCGCATGGCCGCGTCGGCCTCGAGGGGGTCGGGGCTGCGGGCGGCGTCGGCCAGGGGCGGAACCGCGTCGGGGCCAAACCGGGGCATGGCGGCGATCACCTGCCCGCGGACGGCCGGATCGGCGTGGCCGAGCAGCGCCCCGAGACGCTTGAGCAGCGTGGCCTGGCGACCATCCCACTGGCCGCGCGCGGCGTAGCCGGCCAGCTCGCGGCCGGCCATGGCGCGGACGTCCTCGTCGGCGTCGTCCATCAGTGCATCGAGCGCATCGATGGCCGCCGCCACGTCGTCCCCGGCCGCCTCCAGCGCCGCCTCGACCTTCGACATGGCCGGGGTCTTGCGCAGGTCGTAGCAGAAGACGCCGCGGGTGCCTCGGATGATGATGCGGCCGTCGGCCACGGCGTGGCACATGGGCACCGGCCAGTAGCCGCTGGTGGTGCTGTGGTCGGTCGGCCAGACCTCGCCCAGCGCCTGCGGATCCCGGGGGTCGAGGCGGGTCATGAAGAGCTCCGTGCGCTCATGGGTGGCGTCCACCTGGGTGATCAGGATGTCCTGGACGCGATGGATGGCCCAGCGGGCCCACCGATACCCGCTCCGGTTCACGATCCGGCCGGTGTCCGCGTGGATCACGATCAGGGGCAGAGCGCCATCGGTTCGCACCCCGCGAAAATAGACATGCCCGTCGTGGACGACGATCGGCTGATTGTTCATGGAGTAGGTGGGCTCCTCGGGGCCCAGCTCCCAGATCCGCTCGGCGCCCTCGGGGCCGATGCGGTACGCCCCCAGTCGGGGGGGGGCGCGGTGCAGCTCGTGGCCTCGCGGATAGATGGGCGTGATGTTGGCCAGCAGGACGTCGCCCGCGAGGCTGACGCCCTCGCCGTTGGCGCCGCTGTCCTCGATCCGCCATAGCTCCTTGCCATCGCGCGCCCGCACACAGGAGATTCTCCCGCGACCATCGGCGAAGATGGCGTGGGCCACCCCATCGTGATCCCAGCGCAGGGCGGCGCGGTTGTTGTTGGCGACGGCCGGGGCCACCTCCCACCGGGTTTCGCCGGTGGCCGCGTCGTAGCCGGCCTGGCCATTGCTGGGGATGAGCACCCCGTCAATGACCGTGCGCAGCGTGCTCGATCCGATCCGGCGCGCCCATTGCGTCTCGCCGGTGGCGGCGTCGAGAGCCCAGGTGACGCCATGGGAGGTCTCCCAGAACACCTGGCCGTCGGCGACGGCCACCTGCGGCCCCCACCAGCCCTTGTGATGGCCCCGGTCCGCCCAATAGGGGTAGTAGCGGCCGCCAGGCACTTCGGCCCGCCACAGGGTGCGCCCGGTGGCCGCGTCCAGGCAGAGCAGCACGTCGGTGCCCTGGGCCGTCCACATCGCGGCGACGGTGGGGACGCCGCGCGCCTTGTAGGAGGCCGCCTGATCCCCGAGCGTCTCTTCCGCGGTCGAATCGGTGGCCGGGATCACGAAGTTCAGGAACACCCTCCCGTCGGCGATCATCGGGCTGGCGGTGCCCCCGGCCATGCCATAGTTCAGGAAGTGCCTGAGATTGCCCTGGCCATAGCGGTTCACCTGGGACCGTCCGGCCGGGGTCTCCTCGCTCATCCAGACCAGGCGGGCGTCCCGCATGTCCTCGATCAGTTGGCCGTCGAAGGGCGCGGCGCCGAAATCGCCGTTCGGACCGCCGAACTGCGGCCAGTCCTGCCCGGAGGCGAAGCTCTGGCCCGCCGCGGCCGCCTCGGCGTCGCGGGCCTCGCCGGCCACCTCGCCCCGCACGGCTGTCCTCTCGCCGTGACGCCAGCGGACCTCGTCGGGCCTGGCCACCAGCGGATCGCCGGCGAAGACGATGTCGTGGGCGGGATGGCCACCGGTGCGCGGCGCGATCCAGCCTTCGTAGGTTCCGGCGATCTCCGTCCCAGCGATGCGGACATCCATGCGCAGGTCGCCCACATAGCCGTGATCGCCCACGCCCATCAGGTGGCGGAGGGTCAGCACCCCTTGCAGCCGGCCATCGGCGACGCTCAGCCCGCGCGGGTCGAGCTGGTCCTGGGCCCGCGCCTGTCCGGGCAGGTGCCCCCAGGCCTGGCGCACGCGGCCGTCGCTATGAACGCCCAGGCGCAGGATCAGGTCGCGCTCGCCCGGCAGCGCCCCGACCAGGCGCAGTTCCAGGCGGGTGTAGGCGTCGGTGAACCGGGTGAGGTGCAGCTCGGGCGTGGCCTCGTCCTCGGCGCGGAGGGCGGCGGGAACCAGAGCGAGGGCGAGCAGACCGGCGGCGAGGCGCGGGCCGACGGGGCGGCGGAGACGTGCGGATGGGGTCATGGGCGGTAGGGGGTGAGCGCGCCGGTGACGGCGGCGTAGGCGAGGTTGAACTCAGTCTGGCGGGCCCGCTCCTCGGGGACAAGGACGGATCGCGTGTCGTGGATGCGGATGCCGAGGTTCCGGTAGTGGAAGGGGGGCGGTTCCGGGGGAAGCTCGGGAAGCCTGGCCAGCTCCCGATGGTACATGCGCACATATCCCTCGTCCCGCACCCCGCGGACCTGGAGCTCGCCGTCGGGGCCGCGCGGGATGTTGGCGAGATGGGTTTCGACATCCTCGTACTGACGCTGGATCTCCCGGTATTCGCGCCGGAGGGCGCGATGGTCCTCGGGGGCGACATAGGGCACGATCTCGACGACGAGGTGGAGCACGGCGCCTTCCGGAGGGGGGGCGGGACGTCCCGGCTCGGACTGCACGGCCACCGGCTCGGGCCTCCAGGCCACCAGGGCTTCGGCGGGGGCCTCCGGAACCAGTCCGGCCGGGGCCTCCGAGACCGGAGCGACCCTCCACCCCGATGGCAGCCGCCGGGCGATGTCCAGAACCAGCGCCTCGGCGGGCGGGCGATCCGGACCTCCGCACCCCGGGCTCAGGATCAGACCGACCAGCATGCCCGCCATCCCCACCATCCGTACTCTTCTCATGGCATCCTCTCCTCCGTTTCCTGGGGCGGCCGTCCCCCGGCCATCTCGCGTCGGCGCTCCAGGGACCAGGCGGCCCAGCGCCGCACCTCGGGATCGTCATGGGTTGCGGCCGTCCCGAGCACGTCGTCGGCGCCGGGATGGCGGACGCGGGCCAGGGCCCGCACCGCGCTCAGGCGGGTCTCGGAGTCGGCATGGCCGATCAGCCCGGTCAGGACGGACAGGGCCCGGTCGTCGTCGAGGCGTCGCAGCCCATCGACCACCCGGCGCATCCCGGTCGGGGACAGGTCCGACCCGGCGAGATCCAGCAGGGCCCGATGCCCCTCCTCCCCCAGGAAGGCCAGCAGCTCGGCGGCATAGACCCCGGGATCGAACTCGGCCGAGGTTTCGGCGGGCGGGGCTTCACGGACCAGGCGGACCAGGGGGGCGACCGCCCGGGGACCGGCCTCGAGCAGGGCCGGGGCCACGGCGGCATGCTTGCGGGTCAGGTCCAGCTCCCCGTCGGCGAGCAGGTCGGCCAGCAGCTCCGCGGCCCGGGGATGGTCGAAGCGGCCCATGGCCCGGATGGCGGCGGCGGCGGTGCGGACGGTATGCTCGGGCCCTTCGCGACGGCCCAGCCGGGCCAGGGTGTCGAGGGCCTGCGGATCCTGGATCCGGACGAGGGCGGGTATCCCGTGGGCGTCGGCCACCTGGTCGGTCCAGTGCCGGACAAGCAGGGGCGGACGGAGCAGGGCCTCGGAAATGGGCCCGACGGCGGCGGGATCGCCGATGTGCCCCAGCGCGGCCATGGCCGCCCGCACCTCGATCGGATCCTCCGATCTCTCGACCGTCTCGATGAGGACCGGAACCGCCTCCCGATGCCGGATTCGCCCCAGGGCGCCCATCAGGCGTTCCCGTCCGGCCCGGTCCGTCCGGGACTTGAGCAGGCCGGTGAGCACGGGGCCGACGCGGGGATCCCCGATCTCGGTCAGGGCGTGGAGGATCTCGGGTTCGAGCCGGTCTCCGGCGCGGACCCGGTCCAGCAGCGGCGTCACCGCCTCGGGATCGCCGATTCGCCCCAGGGCCCGGATGGCCTGGCGGCGCGGTTCCTCCGGGCCGGACGCCCCGGCCCGCCGGAGCAGCGCGGGCACGGCGGGGCGGTGGCCGAGACGCCCCAGCGCCTCGGCCGCCCGGGCCTGCCGGGTCCGGTCGTCCCCATCGACGAAGGCGGTCAGCACGTCCCCCGCCGCGCCCTCCCCCGCCCCGGCCAGCGCCTCGGCCGCCCGGAACCGGAGATCGGGGGCCGGGTCGTCGAGCAGGGCGAGCAGATCCTCCCGGAGCCGGGCGGGGATGTCCTCCGACGAGGCCGGGCCGTCGGCCGGGCCGGAGGGGGCCTCCTCGCCGAGCAGGGAGGCCTCGAGCACGCGTTCCCAGTCGCGGTCGGCGGCGGCGGCCGCCCCGCGGGCCCGGGCCAGCAGCAGATCGAGGGTCCGGACCCGGGAGGCGGACGGGCGGGCGGGATCGCGGAGCCAGGCGTGCAGCCGGTCCGCCCGGCCCTCGTCCATGTCGGCGAGGGCGGCCTCGGCGGCGGCCGCCACCCCCGGTTCCTCGTCGCCCAGGAACCCGGCCAGGGCCTCCAGGGCCTCGTCCGCCCCGGTGCGGAGCAGGGCCTGGGCGGCGGAGGTGCGGAGGGTCTGACGTTCCCCCTCCATCTCCCGGTCCAGAAACCGCCCGAAGTGCTCGGCGGGCGGGCGGGGGCTGAAGTAGTGGTTGCCGTGCAGGCCCGGAGGCACGCTGCGGCCCTGACGCCGCAGCTCCTCGTCGAGCATGGCCACAATGGCCTGAAGATCCAGCGAGGTCGGCCCGTGTTCCCGCCGGCTCTGGAACCGGGCCTTGTCCGCCGGTCCCAGGGGTTCGCGGATGAGGCCGGTCAGGGCGGGGATGGCGCGGGGATCCCCGGTCCGGGCCAGGGCTTCGGCGGCGGTCAGCCGGAGAGCGCCGGCGTCGGCCTCGGCGGCGGACGCGAGCAGATCCGCGTCCTGGGCGCGGGCGCTCCGGGCGAGAATGCCCACGATGAGCCGCCGCTCGTCGGGCCCGGCCTCGGGCAGGCGTCGGGCCAGGCCTTCGGCCGCGTCCTCGCCCATCCGTCCCAGCGCCGAGACCGCGGCCAGACGCACCGGGAGGGCGGGCTCTCCGTCCAGAAGGTCGAACAGGGTGGCCGCCGCCTCGGGGCCGGGCCGTCGGGCCAGCGCCTGGCAGACCGCCACCCGGACCTGGGCGCTGGGGTCGGCCAGCAGGCGGAACAGGGCCTCCCCGGCGACCGGGCCGGGCTGGACGGCGAGGGCCCGGACGGCGGCGATGCGCACGCGGGGCTGATGGTCGTGCTCGGCGGCGCGGACGAGCGGGCCGACCGCGGCGGGATCGGGCGTTTCGGCCAGGGCCAGGGCCGCCGCCTCGCGCTGGGCGGGATCGCCCTCGGCCAGCGGCTCGCGCCATCCGGCCGCCTCCGTCCGGGGGCCAGGGGGTGGCTGCGCCTCCGGAGAGGACAACGGGCCGCAGCCCGCCACCCCCGTCACCCCGAGGCCCGCCAGGCCGCGGAGGAGCGCGGACCACGGACCGGACCGTCGGCCGCTCATGCGGCGCCCCCGGGCGGTCATGGGCCCATCCGTTCGGCGGCCCGGATCAGCCGCTCGTTCTCGTGGGTCATCAGGATGACCGAGAACCCGGTCGAGCCGGGGGCGTTCTCGAGCTTGAACAGGATCTCGTTGATCCCCCGGCGCAGCCGGATGGGGGCGAAGCTGTGGGCGGTGAAGGGCACCCAGGGCTGCTGCTCGGGGGGGCCCTGCCAGACCCGCTCCCCGTTGACCCAGGCCACGCCGAAGTCGTCGCTGGCGAAGCTGGCCAGCACGGTGCGGTCCTCGTCCGACCGCACCTGGGTCCAGAAGTACCAGACCGCGTAGGGCTGGTTGTCCATCACGAACGGCTCGAACCGGATCCCCCGTTCGAGGAACGTCTCGTCCACCCGGCGGTACTTCCAGCGGATCTCCCGGCCGCCTTTGCCCTCATAGACGGCGGCCAGATCCACCCCGGTCTCGGGCGGATAGACCCGGTCGAGCTGGTCCAGCCGCCGCTCCGCCCCCGGGTGCCCGAACGGGCCCACATAGTACCAGCGGTCGATGCTCATCCACTCCGCGGGCTGGGCCCGTCCGCCCTCGCCGATCTGGTTGCCCAGCACGGTGGGCGGGTTGATGACCCGGCGGAGCGACACCGGACGCAGGTGCCGGGGATCCAGAAAGTGGCCGTAGTACTCCCCGGGAATCCAGGCCCAGGTGTCGTACCCGAAGCCGCCGTAGGGCTCGACCGCCCGGGAGGCCGCGATCTCCAGCCAGCGCCGGGCGTTGGCGGCCATGTCGCGGGCCTCGAGGTAGGTCGCGTTGAGCTCGTCGCGGAAGGCCTGGAACCGCCCGTCGAGCACGGTGTCGATGTCCCGGGCGAGCTTGTCGGGATCGATGTCGCGACGGTCGGGCACGACGAGCCGGGAGCTGCGCTGAGCCCGGCTCAGCGGGATGGGCTCCACCGGGTGGGCCACGAGCTGGAGCGCCCGGAACCGCTCGTAGATGCGGCCGATGCGGGCCTCCAGGGGCGCGTGCAGCCGATACAGGTCCACCACGTCCTCCGGAACGGGGTCGGGCAGATCCGGCCCTCCGAACGGCTCGGGATCGAGATCGATCAGCGGCTCGAACACCGCCGTGGGGTCGGGCCGATCCGGATGGGGCCAGGTCCCCGCCTCGATCCGCTCCCGGCGGTCGGCGTCGTGCTCGAGGAGCCGTTCGAGATGCCGGGCCTGAATGCGGTCGAGCTGCCCGTGGATGTCCTCGAGCTCGGCCAGGGTCCGGCCGAGCCGCTGCCGCTGGATCCCCAGCAGCGTGTCCATGGCCCGCTCGATGTCCGAGCGCCGGGCCTCCGGCGCCTCCCGCGGGGCGTCGGGATCGCCGAACACCAGCTTCCGGAAATCCTCGCTCACCGCCAGGGCGATGAAGAAGGCCAGATGGAGAAGCCCCGAGACCACGAAGAACCGGCGCACATGCCGCATGGCCCGGGCCCGCCGGGCCGCCCGGGCGATGGCCGCCGCGTCCGCCTGCCGATCCGGAGTCACGGCGCCGCCTCCGCCGTCCCCAGCACCAGGCCGCCGTCGCGGATCCACACCTCGCGGCCGCCGATCCGCAGGCGCTCCGTCCCGTCCGCGGTCTCGACCCGGAACCTCGGCGCGGGCCCCCGCTGGATGGTGGTGACCCGGGTGCGGTGGCCATCGAGCACGGTGACCCTCTGGAGCAGATGGGGCCGCCCGTCCTCGGGGCCGACGTCGTCGCCGGCGCCGCGGAACTCCCCGCCCCGGAAGGGGGCGCCGGTCCGGCCCGGCGCGACCTCCCGGAACTCGTCCTGGAGCGCGGCCAGCAGATCGTCGGGATCGTCCGCCGCCTCGGGCTCCGGCGCCACCCCCCGCCCCAGGCCTTCGACATGCAGGAGCAGAAGGGGCGCGCCGGACCGGCCGCTCAGGTCGGCCACGAAGGTCAGCTCGGGCGTGCGGAGGATGCAGACCCGACCGTCCTCGGCCGACTCGAACCCGGTGTAGGGGGGCCGGGGGACCCCCCGGCGGTGGATCTCGTCGAGGCCCAGCCCCAGGATGCGTCCCTGGAAGGAACGGGCGGCGAGGACCACGTCGCCGTCGCCCGTCCATCCGCTGCGGAACACGAAATGGGGCGCGCCCCCGGGGCGACCCAGAAACCGGGGCAGCACCCGGTCGGGATGGACGGCCGGTTCCCCGATGGGCCAGAACAGAAGAGCGTGGACGGCATGGTGCGGATAGCGGAGCGCGTCATAGGTCCGGGGCGGCTCGGGCTCGATGACCTGCTCGTAGAACCACCTCAGCGGCCCCCGGTGCTCGGGCGGGACGAGGGCGAACCCCAGCGCGAAGTCGCCGCCCGTGGCCACCCCGCCGCGCTCGAACCGGGCGGTTCCCCCGTAGGTTCCCGCGCCCGGCGCGCCCCAGGGCAGGGGCATCCGAAGCCCGCTCCCGTCGCGGACGATCTCGTACATCCGCGCCGTCACCAGCCACTCCCCGCCCGGGAACGGCGTCACGAGATCCAGTCCCTCGGCCACCCGGAGCGCGTGGAGGTAGGCGAAGAGACCGAGGTTGGCGTTGAGCCGCCCCTCGTGGGGGCCCCCGTAGCACTCGCCGATGCGTCCATAGCCCATATCGAGGGCGCGGCGGGCCCGCTGCACGAACACCCGGTGAGCGAGACGGGCCCGGGCCTCGTCCACGCCCGGATCGCCCAGAATGGCCAGGATGGCGGTGCCCCCGCCGCCGGTCGCGGCCGCGTAGGGATACCTGTCCGGGTGAAGCGCCCCGTCGTGAAGTTGGAACACCAGGTCGCCGCCC
>PXDE01000563.1 GCA_003566475.1 PVC group bacterium
CCCGATCCGAAGACCTGGTGGCGCCAGGTGGCCACCGTCGTCTTCCTGCGCTGGCGGCGGCGCTACGGCCGGCCGTATCCGTACCGGCCCTGAGCCGGAACGATTCAGCCCCCAGTCCGTTCTGAACCGCGAATGAACGCCAATGGACGCGAATTCCGGGGTGGCGGGGAGGCCGCAGGGCACTCACCATTCCGTTAGTGCGTTCGGCCTGCGGCCAGGGTGTGGTTCCACCTTGTCCCCATTAGCGTTCATTCGCGTCTATTCGCGGTTCCGCTGCATGGTTCCGGCTTAGCCCAGCCCAACGGGCTGGGTGGGCCCGGCCAGAAACGCATCCGGCCTGTAGGGCCGGGTTAGGCCAGAGCGTCTTGCACGGATAGGCGCTTCCGGCAGGTCTAACGCGGCCCTTCAGGCCGCATCGGTGGCCCACCTGCCCGCAGGGCGTTGCCCTGGGCTAAGGGAACCCGGCCCTTCAGGCCGCAGATCCGCACCCCAAGTCATCGGGCCAGGGCTCCTACCCCGCATCCCGGTTCAGCTTCTCGTGACGCATGGCCTCCAGCTCCCGGATTCGGGGCCGCCAGTAGGCCTCATCGGCTTCGCGTTCCCTGCGCTCCTCCTCCTGCAAGGCCGCCCGGCAGCCCGCCTCGTCCCCTCGGGCGGCCGCCTCCACCGCAGGACGACCGGCGCCGACGGCCTCGTCCGGGAACCGGCGGACCAGTTCCGACAGAAGCTCGGGGGTGCGGGCTTCGGTCAGCCAGAACCGGATCTGCTCGGGCGATGGATGGTCCCGATTTTGGGCGACGTGGGCCTCCACCAGCCGCGCGATCATCAGCCAGTCCTTGTCGCGCCGGGTCTTCTTGGCCTGGAGCAGATCGGGCAGGGACATGACGTCGTAAACCGCGCCGTCCTCGGTCTCCAGCGTCGTCCGTCGCGCCCAGAGCTCCGGGAACGGGGCGACCCCACGCATGACGGCCATGACGTCGAGGCGCATTCCCTGGGCCTCCGGATGGTGGCACCGGAAGTGGACGGCATGGCCGCGCAGGAGGACGTCCCGACCAAGGTCCGGCACGGCGATGGTCCGGGCCTCGAGGTCGGCGAGGGCCGCGCGCAGGCGGTCCAGGTTCTCCGGCTCGGCCAGGAGCGCGATGTCGGTGTCGCGGCTAAACTCCGCTCCGCCGTACAACACGCAGGCCTGGCCGCCCATGAGCAGGTGGCGGACTTGGAAGGAACGCAGCGTGGAAAGGACTTTGCGGATCGGGTTCGGGGTCAAGGGAGCCTCCGCATTCGAGATAGAACGCCCAGAGCCGTTCCGTGGCCGCCCAGCGCTGGGCCGGGGTCAGCCGGTACCAGTCCTGCCACTCGTCCCCCTCGATCGGATCGGGCGCGGATCGGGTCATGGCCCCAAGGTTCCCGAAACCCGGAGGAATGGCAAGCATCGCCGGGCCCGGACGCGCCTCCGGACTAGGCCAGCAGGGATCCGAACGCCTCCGCGTCCGCGCCCTCCATGGCGGCCTCGATGATCTTCCGGCCCTGGGGGTCGAGATCCTTCTCCTCCAGATAGGGCGCCAGCTCCTTCCGGAAGAAGTCGGTTAGCATCGCGGCGCCCGCGTCGTAGGCTTCCGGGCCGACCTCGGGCTGCATGTCCACCTCGAGCAGAATATGGGGGATCTGGGTTCCCTCGACCTGCATCGAGTAGAGGGCATGGCCCAGCAGCGGGCAGCGGGCGGGGGTGATCTGCTCGGGCTTGAACTTGGCCCCGCCGCGGCGGGCCAGGTACTCGCGGGAGATCCACTGAGGCATGAACCCCACCTGCCAGGCTCCCACATGCTGATTGGGAATCAGCACGTAGCGGGTGCCCGGGGTCTCGCGGATCTGGTCGAGCAGCAAGTTGGCCTGGACCACCCGGCGCCCGGTGGCGAACGGCCAGTAGGAGCCCACCCCCTCGCTGGACATGCCGGCGGTGTCGGTGATGCTGGGATTGTCGTGGCCGCGGGGGGCGACCAGCCGCCAGAGCCAGGCTAGGGAAGGCGAAAGCAGGTGCATCAGTCCCAGGATGCCGTAGGTGGGCTTCTCTCGGGTGCAGGGCGGGCAGCGCACCCCGAAACTCCTCACGTCCACCTCCACCGGCTCGTCGATGATGCCCGGCACGATGCTTCGGGGCAGGATCACCCGGGGGTTGGGGCAGGGCTTGCCCGGCTCGTCCTCGGTGTGCTCCCAGATGAGGCAGGTGGCGCCCGGCACCGCCTGGATGTTGAGAAAGATCACATCGCGGTCGGGAGCCACGCACAGCCGTTCCAGGTGGGGGTCGGTGCCGTACTGCCGGATATGATTCACCCGCAGGAACCACGCATCCTCGGCGTCGGTCACCACTAGCTTCTTGAGATCCTTCTGGATCTGGGGATGGCAGAAGGCCATGTCGTCGGTGACCGGCCGGAGCTGGCAGCCCTGGGTGAGGCTGAGCCGCCGCTTCTCGTCCGAGACCAGGTTGTGTCCCAGCAGGAGCCGTCCGTCCTCCTCGCGGTGCGGATACTCGAGCATCTCGCTCTTTCCGCCCCCGCTCGCCCCCTCGTGGGTGATGGTCACCTCGTTGTCGTACGGGGTGATGACCCGCACCGTGGATCCGTGGATGGTGATCCAGCCCTCCTCCTCGCCGATGTTGAGGAGCACCCCGTACACACCCTTCTTGGCGCTGGGGCCGGGGTACAGGTTCAGGGAGAAGATCTCGTGCAGATCGCCCTGGCGGTTGTGCACCACCACCTGGCGGCCCTTGCAGTGGGTGTGCCGGAACGGCGGGGCGAGGTAGATGATGGACCGGGGTTCGAAGCCCTCGGGCACGTCGGCCCAGGGCACCATTCCCTGAAGATCGGCCAGCCCGCAGGCGAAGAAGGCGGCATTGCGCGGCGCGATGAGCAGTCCGCCGTACCCGTACTCGGCCTGGCCCACCATAAACGGCATCACCAGCAGCGGCTGGGTGCCCAGCCAGTTCAGGATCTCGGTCCGGACCGGGGCGAACGGGCCGCCGAACCGGTCGGAGAAGCGCTCCTTGTCGGTGGGCTCCTCATCCGCGATCAGCATGCAGTCGGGATCCCGACGGCGCATATAGACCTCGGCATAGTTGACGGCCACCCCGTTCTTGCAGGCGGCCACGGTGGCCTCCAGCAGCGGTCCCCGGCCCGGAATGTCGTAGGCCACGTCGAACGAGCCGCTTTCGCCCCCGCCCAGGGCCAGGGACTCCAATTCGGCGAAGTCAGCAGGGGCGAGAACCTCGGGCGAGGACCGAAGGAGCGCGTCCACCTCCTCGGGGAGCTGGATGCGGTCAATGATCTCCTGGCTGGTGACGGGCATGACACGCTCCTCGCCCGCACCATAGAAGGTCAGGGCGAATGGGGTTATGGGAAAGCAATACGCGAAGACGAGGCGTGAGGGTAGCCGGATGGGGGGGAGGGGTCAAGGAGGCTGCGCGGGCGCCGGCGCGGATGGACATAAACGACCACGATCGTAATCACCTAAGACACCCGCAGTCAGGCGAGATAGATGGTCACGATCGTAGAAGGTTATAGCACCTTGCAGTGGGGGGGGGCGTGGCCTGTATCCCGTATTTGCAGGGGAAAACGGATGGCCTTGATATAAATGCCTACGATCGTGAGCAGATAAGACACGCCCGTCTTCGGAAATAGATGCCTACGATCGTGGACGACTAAAGCACGGATGGGGATGCGTAACGACCTGGGGCGTCGTCAGGCTCGTAGCCAGCAGCCGGAGGGGCGAACCCACGCGGGTGGCGAGGCGCGGCGGGCACCTCCCCTCCCGCGTCCCGGAGACGACATCACCGCGCCGGAGGCAGCTCGCGCAGACGGATGATCCCGTCCTTCAATGCGGTTGCGAACCGGTCGAGATCCCCCTTGTCGGTATCCCGTCCCAGGCTCACCCGCAGAAACCCCCGCGCCTCCGCCCGCGACCATCCGAGCCCGGCCAGGGTGGCCGAGGGCTCGGCTGCTCCGGCCGCGCAGGCGCTGCCCGTCGATACGCAGAAGCCTTCGAGGTCCAGTCGGGCGGCCAGGGCGTCGGATTCCACCCCGCCCACCACCAGGCCCGAGGTGTTGGGAAGGCGGGCCGCGTTCGCATGGACCACCCGGACGTCGGCAATGGAACCGGTCGCCACCGCCTCGAAGGCGTCCCGCATCCTGCGGACCCGATCCCAGTCCGCCATCCGGGCCCGTGCCCGTTCGGCCGCCGCGGCCTGACCCGCCACCAGCGCCACCGGCACCGTGCCCGACCGCAGCCCTCCCTGCTGGCCGCCGCCCCGGATGAGGGGATCGAACCCGTCCGGGTCGGCCAGGGCCAGCACGCCGATCCCCTTCGGCCCCTCCATCTTGTGGGCGGAGACCAGGAGATAATGCGCGCCCAGGGCGGCCATGGACGCCGGAATGCGGCCCGCCGCCTGGGCCACATCGCACACGACGCGGGCGCCGACCTCCCGCGCCCGGGCGGCCACCTGGTCCACGGGGAGCAGGAGCCCCGTCTCGTTGTTGGCCCGCATCACGCACACCAGGCCGACCGAGGCGTCGACGGTCGCCTCGATGGCCCCATCCTCCAGCCCGCCGTCGCGGTCCATGGGGAGGCGGCGCACGGTCCAGCCCTCGGCGGCGAGTTGGGCCAGCGGTTCGGTCACGCACGGGTGCTCGATCGGGGAGGCCACGGCTACCCGACGCTCCCCCGCCCGGATCGCGGCGTCGCGGATGGCCGCGTTGGCCGCCTCGGTGCCGCCGCTGGTGAACACCACCCCGGCCGGCGGGACGCCGAGCAGCGCCGCCACCTGCTCCCGGGCTCGGGCCACCGCCCGGGCCGGCCCCCTCGCCGCCTGATAGGGCGAAGCGGGGTTGGCGAACTGGTCGGTGAGGAAGGGCGTCATCGCCTCCAGCACCTCGGGGGCCAGCGGCGTGGTCGCGTTGTGGTCCAGGTACACGGGGGCGGTCATGAGCGCATCATTCCCGGGGCGGGGTCTCGGACGGCAGCCGGGCGGGCGTCACCAGATCCTTGGCCAGGAAGGCTTCGATCAGGGTGTCGGCCATGATCCGGTGGGTGAGTTCGGACGGGTGCGGATCCCCGGGGGCCACCGTGAACTCCGAGTCGTAATAGTCTGTAACCCCTCGTTCGGTCATGGCCTCGCGGATGGCGGACCATCCGTTGATGTAGGCGAACCCGTGTCGGCGTACCCGGGCCATCACCTCGGGGTGCGGCTCCTCGATCGAGAAGAAGATCACGCTGAATCCGTGCCGGACGGCCAGATCGGCCAGGTCGTCGAGGGCGGCCACGTTGGGCTCCTTCCCGGACAGGAACCGGTAGGCTTCGGGGATCGTCTCGTGATCCTCCCGGGTGGCGTACTCCAGGCGTCCCGCCGTCATGCGGTACTGGGCCAGGAACCGTTGCCGCAGGTAGGTGACCAGAAAGGACCGGTCGAGCCGCAGGTAGTTTTCGCGAGTGCGGATGAACAGGGGAAGCTCGAAATCGTTTCCCACCCAGTGGATCAGGACCAGGTCGGGGTCAAAGGCCAGCCCGCGCTCCCGGAGGACAGCCACCTCCATGGCCGTGTTGTAGCCGGAGACGGCGGTGTTGACGTAATCGAGCCGTCGGTCCGGCAGCCGTTCCCGAAGCCCCTCCGCGAGCAGGTGCAGATAAAGGGTGTCATCCGCCGTGCCGTGGCCGAACATCAGGGAGTCCCCGATGCCCACGATGCGGAACGTGCTGTCCGGCTTCTCCAGGGGCACCTCGGGGCCCCGGAACCCATGCGAGTTGGTGGAGAGGGGTTTGCCGATATGGCGGGTGCGGAGGTTGGGCATCAGCTCGTACACGACAGCCGGGTGTCGGCTCATGCGGATGATCGCCCCCAGCGTATGGCCGTCCTCCCGGGGCGCCGCCTCGATCTCCTGCCGGTTCTGGAGGTTCTCCAGGGTTCCCCGGTCGTCCTGCCAGGCCTTCACCCGGAACAACGCCTCCGCTCCCAGCATGCCGATCGCCCCTGCGAACGCAACCAGGCATCCTCGGGCCATATTCCGGCGTTTCGGCGTCGATAGAACCAAATCCGACATCCGGCCACTATAGGGACAGGCCCGCCCCCCGGCCACCGCAATCCCCGCGCTCACAAGGGACAGGTCTTCTGTCAGAGATAGGGACAGACCCTGCCGGCGGACATTATGTGTTGATATGACCATTAAGCATCACGGATCCGCAGAGAAGGTCTGTCCCTTGGACTCCTTCGGGCTGCCGAAGTGACCTGTCCCTTGTGGGGGCGGGGAAAGCTTGCCGACCGGGGCGGGCACCGGGCTATGGTGAACAAAGACCTGTCCCTAGTGTGCAGGAAGGCCTGTCCCTTCCGTGGGGACTGTGGATGGCAAGGCGCTGCTAATGAGTGATTTGCTGAATGAAGTCCCGGCCCCCTGGCGTCCGGCGGTGGCCGGGGCGCGGGAAGGCCTGTCCCTGGCCGGGGCCTGGCTGGAGGCGGAGGAGAGGGCCGGGTATGCCGTGTTTCCGCCTCGTGGACGGATCTTCGCCGCTCTCGAGGCCACGCCTCCGGAGGCGGTGCGGGTGGTGATTCTCGGGCAGGATCCCTACCATGGCCGGGGCCAGGCCCACGGCCTGGCCTTCAGCGTGCCCGACGGCGTCCCCCATCCCCCCAGCCTCCGCAACATCTTCCGCGAGCGCGAGGCGGACCTGGGCCTGCCCCCCCCGGCCTCCGGAGACCTCACCGGCTGGGCCCGCCAGGGCGTGCTCCTGCTCAACACCGTGCTCACCGTACGAGAAGGTCAGGCGGGCTCCCACCGAGGGCGGGGCTGGGAGGAGGTGACCGACGCGGTGATCCGTTTCATCGGCCACCGGTCGGTTCCCGTGGTCTTCCTGCTCTGGGGAGCGCCGGCTCAGACCAAGGCGCGGCTGATCGACTCCACACGCCACCCCGTGCTGACCGCCTCCCATCCCTCGCCACTCTCCGCCTACCGGGGCTTCCTTGGCTCCCGGCCGTTCTCCCGGGCCAACGACGCGCTCGCCGCCGCCGGGCGCGAACGGATCGCCTGGTAGGCTCGGACGGTCACCCCAGACCCAGTTCCTCGTGCACCGATCGGATGGCCTCGACCACCCGGTCGGCATGGTGCGGCCGCCATTGCTGGTTAATCCCGATGGCCAGGCAGCGACCCAGCAGGTCCAGGGTCCGGGGCAGCATGTCGCGATCATAGGCGATGGGCCGCCGGGCCGCCGTCCAGGGCCAGCCGCTCGGGTCGTGGGTCTTCTGGCCCAGCACATAGTCCCAGGCCGTGTAGATATGCCGGTCGGGAATCCGCTTGTTGTAGATGGTGGCGGTGGGCACGCCCCGCGCCTCCAGCTTCTCGCTGAACGTCCGAGCCGTGGCGGGGTCGGGCAGGAAGAAGGCGAAGGTGATCCCGCAGTCGCCCTCCGCGCAGGGAAGCTCCTGGAGCCGCACCCCCGGCAGGTCGCGCACGCCCTCCCGCAGGCGGGCCTTGATGCTCCGGCACACCGACAGGATCCCCCCGATCCGCCGGACCTGCACCAGGGCCAGCGCCGCCCGCAGCTCGTCCAGCCGCATGTTCTCCCCGGCGAACGACGGCCAGTCCGCGTCCTCCCGCCAGAACTGCATGGCCGAATCGTGCCGAATCGCCGCCCGCCGGTACACCTCGGGGTCGGAGGTCGTCACCACCCCCGCCTCGCCCGCCGTCACCACCTTGTAATGCTGCAAGCTGAACGCTCCGGCATGGCCCCACGACCCCACCGGACGCCCCTGGTACGACGCCCCGTTGGCCTGGGCGCAGTCCTCCAGCACCTGGATACCCTTCCGGTCGGCGATGGCCCGGATCGCGTCCATCCGGGCCGGCGTTCCCCGCATGTGCACCGGGATCACCGCCCGGGTGTGGGGGCCGATCTTCGCCTCGACATCCGCCGGGTCCAGCGTCAGGGAGGCGTCGATCTCGGCCAGCACCGGGATCGCCCCCACCATCAGGCAGGCCGCCGCCGTGGCGATGTAGGTGTAGCCGGGGACGATCACCTCGTCCCCGCTCCCGATGCCCAGGCCGACCAGGGCGCAGATCAGGGCCCCCGTCCCGCCGCCGCCCAGAGCCAGCGCGTAGTCCGTCCCCACCTGCTCCCGGTACCACCGCTCCAGCTGGGCCGACTCGCTGGTCGCTTCGTCGTGCAGGAACCGGAACATCGTCTTCCGGCGCAGCACCCGGACCACCTCCGCGATCTCCTCCTCGCCGATCTCCAGTACGCCCAGCAGGGAGCCGGGCACGGAGTCCTGTTCGCTCATGACCCATCCTCCACCGAAGGCACCAGCCAGCCCTTGATGTCTCGGATTGCGGGAAACGCCTGCCGCCACGCGCGGAGGCTGGCCAGGTCCAGATCCGCCCGCACCACCGTCTCCTCCGCTCCGGCCTCGGCCAGGATCCGGCCCTGGGGATCCAGCACCTGGGTCCGGCCCGGATAGGCCAGATTCGGGTCGGCGCCCGTCCGGTTCACTCCGACCACAAAGGCCTGGTTCTCGATCGCCCGCGCCCGCAGCAGCGCGTCCCAGTGCGCCGCCCTGGCCGCCGGCCAGTTGGCGACCACCACCAGCACCTCCGCCTCCCGCCGGACCGCCTGACGGAACAGCTCGGGAAACCGGAGGTCGTAGCAGACGAACGGCGCGACCTCCGCGCCCGCCTCCCGGAACGTGACCACCCGGCGGCCTTCTCCGAACGCCGCCTGCTCCCAGCCGAGGAAGGCATGGACTTTGGCATAGTCGGCCCGCACCTGTCCCGAAGCCGACACCGCCGTGGCCCGGTTCTCGGGCCGACCCCGATGCCTGCGCACCGCCCGCCCGCCCACCACAGCGCAGCCGGTGGCGCGGGCCAGATCCTGCAGAAACGCCAGCGTGGGCCCAGGCTCGGGCTCGACCGCCTCCGGATCGCCGCTGAACCCGGTCGCGAACATCTCCGGGAGCACGATCAGCGATCCGGCCGGGACGCCGGCGTCCGTCACCAGGGCCCGGACCCGGGCATAGTTCGCCTCCCGATCCAGCCAGGCGACCTTCCATTGCAGCGCGGCCACATGCATCGGGCCAGCCTGCCACGACGGGGGACCGACGGCAAGATGCGGCCGTCGGAAAGGGCTTCCCGCAGGGGGCCGCAGGATATACATTCAAGACAGATCCGACTGCCCAAGGGCTCCCCTCTCCCAACCGCATGCACACCTATCTTCTACTCGGCACCTACAGCGCGACCGCCGTCGCGGAGATGGACCCCAAACGCACCCAGGAGGTGGTGGGGATCCTCGAAGGCTTCAACGGGCAGATTCTCTGCATCTACGCCCTCCTCGGCGGTCACGACCTGGCCGTGCTGGCCAACCTTCCCGGCAACGAGGTGGCTCTGGAGGCGAGTATGGCCCTAAGCCACGCCACCGGAATCCGCTTCACCACCATGCCCGCCATCAGCATCGAGCGGTTCGACCAGATCATCCGGCGGGAGAAGAGCCGGCCCGAGCCGGAGGCTGCCGTTGGCCCCGCGCCGGAGCCGGGGTGGGAGGAGGACCTTCCGGAATCCCCGGAAGCGGTGTGAGCTCCGAGCTCCTGCGCCTGGCCTTCCAGCCGTCCTCTGGCGCCCGGTCGGCGACCCCGGCCGCGCTCCCGTTGCTGGCCCGCCTCCTGGAGACCGACCCCGCCGGTTTGAGCGTGGTGATCGGGCCCTCGGGTAAGCCGCGCCTGGACGTGCCCCATCACGACCTCCATTTCAACCTCGCCCACGCGGGCGGCCTGGTGGTCGTGGCGGCCACGACCGCCGGGCCGGTCGGCGTGGACCTGGAACCGGCTGGCCGCGATCTGACCGTCTCGCATGA